>JBKPPN010000317.1:0-8867 GCA_046733575.1 Candidatus Methylomirabilota bacterium
GAACACCTCGCCGTCGTGGTTCACCGTCTTGCCGGCGAGCAACGCCCGCGCGATGACGAGCGCCTCGCGGAGCGCGCGCAGGCCGCGTTGCGGCTCGATCCCGGCATCCGCGAGATCGCGCGGCGCCCCCGTGCCGAGGCACAGGATGACGCGTCCGGGCGCCAGCTCGTCCAGCGTCGCGGCCGCCATCGCGATCTGGACGGGATGGACGACGTGCGGGCTGATCGCCATGAGCGCCACGCGCGGTCGCGAGGTCACCGCGAGCGCGGCGGCCGCCATCGCGAACGGTTCGCGCAGGAACAGGTGATCCGAGGCCCAGAGCGTCCGCGCGCCCGCGCTCTGCGCGGCACGCGCCTGCTCGAGCACGACGGGCATCGGCGCGCGCCCGTCGAACGAGATGCCGACCGCAGGCGCGCTCAGGGGACGACGAGGACGATCACGAGGGGTCCGTCTCGGCGCAAATTCTCGGCGACTCTACCACGCGCGACCTTGACACTGCCATCGCGGGCGTGACAAGAAAGGGCGATGAGCGACCCGATCGCGTACGACGGCGGGACCGAGGCCGACCGTCGCCGCCTGCTCGAGCTGCACGCCGCCTATCTCAGCGCCAACGCGACCTTCGACGTCCCCGCGCTGCGAAAGATATGGAGCAAGGATCCCGGCGCGGTCTTCTTCAACCTCAACGGTCACACGTACGTCGGCGTGGAGCAGTGGACGCGCCTGTGGGAGTACTACGGCTCGCGACTGCAGACGGGCGTGTGGACGGCGAGCGACGTCAAGGTGATGGTGCGCGGTGACATGGCGGTCATCACGTGCCACCGTCTGTCGCCGGTGAAGTGGGTCGGGCCCCAGAACGAGCCGCGCACGTATCAGGAGAATCCCCGGCGCCACTCGCGCTCCACCATGGTCTTCGCGCGCGAGGACGGCGACTGGCGCGTCGTGCACACGCACTTCTCCGAGGCGAGCACCGACCCGCGGCCCGGCGGCATCTGAGCCGGGCATGACGGCGTTGCCGCGTCTGTCTCTCCGCCTCCACGGCGGCATCGAGCCGCGCGCCTCCGTCGCGCTCGCGGTCGCCGCCGAGCGTGCGGGCCTCGCCAGCGTGTGGTTCGCCGAGAACCCGTTCCAGCGCGGCGTGCTCCCCGCCATGGCGGCGTGCGCGACGGCCACGCGCCAGGTGCAGCTCGGCATCGGCGTCTTCAATCCCTACAACCGTCATCCGACGCTCATCGCCATGGAGACAGGCGCGCTCGACGAGCTGTCGGGCGGCCGCGTGGTGCTCGGCGTCGGCGCGGGCATCGGCGCGCGGGTCCGCGCCACCGCGCTCTCGTACGAACGACCGATCGCGGCGGTGCGCGACACCATCGCCATCGTCCGCCCGCTGCTGCGCGGCGAGGAGGTGACGTACGCGGGCAAGGTCTTCTCTGCCCTCGGCGTGCAGCTCGACTACCGCCCCCTGCGTCCGGACGTGCCGATCCTCGTCGCGGCGATGGGCGATCAGGCGCTGCGGCTCTGCGGCGAGACGGGCGATGGGCTCATGGTGTCGAACGGCTGCGCCCCCGGCTACACCGCGCGCGCCCTCGGCATCGTGCGTGCCGGCGCGCACGCGGTGGGCCGCGCGGCGCCCGCCACCGT
Source organism: Candidatus Methylomirabilota bacterium (assembly GCA_046733575.1). GTDB lineage: Bacteria > Methylomirabilota > Methylomirabilia > Rokubacteriales > CSP1-6 > JBKPPN01. The sequence goes on from JBKPPN010000317.1 coordinate 1,636, forward strand.
GATCCAGTACGTGCCGTGCACGCTCCGCAGCGACGGGGACGCCGCGCGTCGCGAGGCGAAGGCGCGCGTCGGCGCCATGCTGCTCGATTACTGGCGCCACGGCAGCGCGCCCGCCGTGCGCGCCGCGCATCTGCAGGGAAACGGGATTGCGGAACCGGAGTTCGTGGCCGCGGTCGAACGACTGGCCGCGGGCGAGAGCGCGGTCACCGTGCTCGACGATCGCTTCGTGCGAGCCTATGCCATCGCGGGCACCGTGGACGAGTGCCTGGAGCAGTGCGCGACGTTCGCGCGCGCCGGTGTCACCGAGCTCGGCCTGACGTTCGTCGGTGGACAGCCGGAGGCCGACATGCTGCGCCTCGGTCGTGCCGCCGGCCTGATCTGACGATGGCGACGCCGGTCGCTCTCGCGTGCATCCGCTGCGGCGCGCGCTACCCGCTCGCCCAGTACGCGAGCGACTGTCCCGGCTGTCGGCCCACCGCGCCGTCGAATCTCACCGTCGTCTATGACCGCGCCCTGGCGCCCCTTGCCGGCGTCGCGCGCGATGCCGTGACGTCGACGCTGTGGCGCTACGCCGACGCGCTGCCCGTCGACGCCGCCGACGCCGTGTCGCTCGGCGAGGGGCTGACGCCGCTGCTTTCATTGCCCGCCACGGCGCGCGAGCTCGACGTCGGCGAGCTGCGCGTGAAGGACGAATCGCGGAACCCCACGTGGTCCTTCAAGGATCGCCTGGCCACCGTCGCGGTGTCGATGGCGCGCCGGCTCGGCGGCCGCGTCATCGCGTCGAGCTCGTCGGGCAACGCGGGCGCCGCGGTGGCGGCGTACGCGGCGCGCGCCGGCCTCCCCTGCGTCGTGTTCACGTTCCAGGGAGCGGCCGGACCGATGGTCACGCAGATGCGGAGCTATGGCGCGATGGTGATGGCCGTGAAGGACAAGGCCGATCGGTGGCCGCTGCTCGAGGCCGGCGTGCGGGAGCACGGCTGGTTCCCCACCTCCGCGTTCTTCGCGCCCGCCGTCGGCAGCAATCCGTTCGGCCTCGAGGGCTACAAGACGCTCGCGTACGAGATCGTGGAGCAGCTCGGCGGCCGGGCGCCCGACTGGTGCGTGCTGCCGGTCTGCTACGGCGACGCCCTGTTCGGCATGTGGAAGGGGTTCGAGGAGCTTCGCACGAGCGGCGCCATCGCGCGTCCGCCGCGTCTGGTCGCGGCGGAGATCTACGGCTCACTCACGGCCAGCCTCGCCGGCCGTCGCGACGACCTGCGCGAGATGCCCAGGACGCACGACACGATCGCGGTCTCGATCGGCGCGACGCGCAGCACGTTCCAGGCTCTCCACGCGCTGCGCGCGTCCCGCGGCGAGGCGCGCGTGGTGACGGACGGCGAGCTGATCGAGTGGCAGACGCGGCTGGCGGCCACGGAGGGCCTCTGGTTCGAGGCGTCGTCGGTGGCGCCCCTCGCGGCGGTGCGCCGTCTCCGCGACGAGGGCGTGATGGCGGCCGACGCGCGCGTCGTCGTCGTGGCCACGGCGGGCGGGCTCAAGGACCCCGGACCGATGACCGGGTGGCTGGGCGAGGCCCCGCTCGTCGAGCCGCGACTCGACGCGGTGTGGGACGTGTTGAAGGACGCGTACGGCTTCACGCCCTGACGGGCGAGCCGCGAGCGGCACGAGCGCACGAGATGGAATTCGCCGACGAGGTCCGACTGAGCGCCACGCCCGCCCGCACGTGGGAGACGCTCGTCGACTTCCGACGGATCGCCGGCTGCGTGCCGGGCTGCGAGGACGTCGAGGAGATCGAGCCGCTCGCGCGGTACCGGGCGATGATGCGTCAGCGCGTCGGCCCGTTCCGTCTCGACGTGCCGCTCGAGATCGACGTCCACGACGTGCGCCCCGGCAACGCGATCCGGGCCCGCGCCCGCGGACGCGACCGGCTCACGCAGACGGCCGTCACCGCCACCCTGAGCGTCACCCTCACGCCGGACGGCGCCGGCACGCGCCTGGACGTCGTCACCGACCTGCAGGTCACCGGCAAGGTCGCCGCCCTCGGCCACGCCGTCATCAAGCGTCGATCCGAGGAGAACTTCGCCGAGTTCGCGCGGCGCCTGCGCGCGTTGCTGGAGGGCGGCGACGTGACGTCGGCGTCGTGAGAGCGCCCGCTTACCGGGCGCGCCGGCGCGCGGTCACGTGTCGCTCGCGCGAGCGGCGTCGACGTGCCGGCGCCACCAGCGTGGAGCGTCGCGCCCCGAGGTGCACGCTGAGGCGGTCCGCCACGTCGCGCACCAGCGGACCGAGCGCCTGCACCGCCGGGCGCGTCGTCGTGGAGAGGGGAAAGCTGACCCCCAGCGCGCCGATCACGCGCTGTTCGTAGTTCCAGAGCGGAGCGGCGACGGCGCGCGTCCCGAGCACGCCCTCCTCCTCGCTGAGCCCGTAGCCGTCGGCGCGCACCCGCGCCAGCCCGGCCTTGAACCGCTCCGCGTCCACGATGGTGCGGGGCGTGAAGCGCTGCAGCGGCACCGTGCGCAGCAGATGATGGCGAAGAGCGGGATCGATGAAGGCCAGCACCGCCTTGCCCCAGCACCCGAAGTTGTACGCCACGCGCCCGCCCACGGGATGCGACACGCGAACGGGTTCGAGACTCTCGAGGATGGCGAGCGCCACGAACTCCGGTCCCTCCAGCACGCGCAGGACCACGGTGCCCTTCGTCTTCTGCCGCAGCTCGCGCATGAACGGGGTGGCGGCCGCGACGAGGTCGTACGAGGCCTGCGCCACGCGTCCGAGATGCACGAACCGGAGCGAGAGCGCGTACGCCGAGCCGTTGTCCACCCGGCGGACGTAGCCGGCCTGCTCCATGGCGCCGAGGAGTCGCGAGGCGGTGCTCTTGCTCGTCGACGCCAGACGGGCCAGGTCGGTCACCCGCCAGGCGGTTTCGTGCTCGGAGAACGAGTCCAGGATGCGGAAGGCCGTGAGGAGGCTCGGGTAGAGCGCATCCCGGCGCGTTGCAGCCCCTGCAACACGGTTTCTCATGGTGGCGCCGGCATCGTAGCACCGCGCGACGCCACTCGCGATGTCCGGATCTAGCCGCGCGCGGGCGTCCCCTCGAATGCGAACCGGAACGTCGTGCCGGCGCGCACGACGTGGCCGGCCGACGGCGCGGGAAAGTGCGCGGGCATGATGAGCGTGTCCGTGCCCGCGTATCGCTCCAGGAACTCGCGACGCGTGCGCGCGGAGTGCGCGGGATCGACGCAGAACACGCTCGACCATTCCGGCTCCGCGCACTGGACGGGGTGATGCATCAGGTCGCCGCTCATCACCGCCTCGCGGCCCCCGCCCCGCACCTGCACGCACACGTGGCCCGGCGTGTGGCCGGGCGTGGGGATGAGCCTGACGCCGTCGGCGAGGCGCAGGTCGGCGTCGACGAGGTCGGCGAGACCGGCGTCGAGAATCGGCAGGATGCTGTCCTCGTGGTACGGATCGTCCGTGAAGCGCTCGGTCTTGTACTCCCCGCGCCAGAACTCCCACTCGCGCCGCACGAACAGATAGCGAGCGCGCGGGAAGGTCGGCACCCAGCGCCCGTCGACGAGCCGCGTGTTCCAGCCGACGTGGTCGACGTGCAGGTGCGTGCACACGACGGCGTCGACGCGCTCCGGCGTGACGCCGATGGCGGCGAGCCGCTCCAGATACGGCCACTGCTTGGCGTGATAGCGCGGCTTGCCCGGACGCGGCTTGTCGTTGCCGCCGCAGGTGTCGACGAGGATCGTCCGGCGCGGCGTGCGGATCACGTACGTGTGAAACGACAGCACGAGATTGCCGCTCGCGCGATCCATCAGGTCGGGGACGAGCCAGTCGCGGTGCGACGCGAGCGCGTCGGCCGTAGCGGCGGGGAAGATCGCACCGGGCGGAAACACGGCATCCTGGAACTCGACCACGCGATCGACGGTGATGTCGCCGAAGGTCCACGGGCTCATGCGCGGCAGTATACGGCGCGCGGTGAGCGGATCACGAACGCCCCGGCGCGTCGCCCACGGGGCGGAAGCGCGGCAGCGTGACCTCGGGGGTCACGTCGTCGAACACGACCTCGACGCGCGCGCCGATCCGGATGTCGGCGTTGTCGACGTCGACCAGGTTCGCGGTGAGACGCGGGCCCTCGTCGAGCTGCACCTGCACGACGTTGTAGGGCAGCTCAGCGGCGAACGAGGGGAAGTACCGCTTGTGGACGATGACGAACGTCGTCAGCGTGCCGCGCCCGCTCACCGGCGTCCACGTGGCGCGCTCCGACAGGCACGCCGGGCACACGGGGGCGGGCGGATAGCGGACGTGGCCGCAGTCGTCGCAGCGTTGCAGCGCGAGCTCGTGCCGGCGCGCCGCGTCCCAGAACGCGCGGTTGTCGGCCGTCACGCGCGGCAGCGGCTTGGCGTACGTCACGTGTGGAAGATGGTGGAGTCGCCCCACGCCGTGGCCCACTGCATGACGCGCGCGTCGCGCACCTGGCGCTGCCCGCACTCCCCGCGCAGCTGGCGCACGATCTCCACGATGGAGTTCCACCCCGAGACGTGGGCCTCGGAGAGCAGGCCGCCCGACGTGTTGATGGGCAGCTCGCCGCCGAGCTCGATCCGCCCCTTCTGCGTGAAGCCCGCCGCCTCGCCGAGCCCGCAGAAGCCGAAGCGCTCGAGCACGAACCAGACCAGCGGCGAGAACGCGTCGTACGTGTAGAGCGCGTTCACGTCGCGCTGGGTGACGCCGGCCATGCGATAGACGAGCAGCTCGTCCTCGGTCGGTGCGTAGCGGAACTCGCGCTGCTTGCCGATGCCGAGCCCGGGCAACCCGAAGAGGAACTCGTCGGGTCCGGCCCGCATGCCCTGTATGCCGCCGATCAGGACGGGCCGCTGGCGCGCGTTGCGGGCGCGCTCGGGCGTGGTCACGAGCACGACGGCCGCGCCGTCCGAGACGAGGCAGCAGTCGAACAGGTGAAGCGGCTCGACGATGTAGCGCGACGCCTGGTGATCCTCGCGCGTGAGCGGCGTGCGCATGATCGCCTGCGGGTTGAGCGCGGCGTGCGTGCGAAACGCGATCGGCACGGCGGCCAGGTCGAGGCTGGTCGCGCCGTAGAGCGCGAAGTAGCGCTGCACCGACAGCGCGGCGCCCGCCGCGGGCGCGGTCAGCCCGTAGACGGGATTCTCCTCGTGCGTGCCGCCTTCCTCGCGCGTGCCCTCGAAGTCGCCGGGGCCACCGAGGAGGCCGCGCTCCTGCACGAAGCTGACGCCGCACACGCACGCCACGCAGCGCGCGAGCCCGCTCGCGACGGCCATGGCCGCGTGCTGCAGGGTGGGCCCGACGAACCGACCGTGCGTCCACGATTGATCCGCGAAGCGGACGCGCAGGCCCACGACCTCGGCGAAGCGGTCGTAGTCGACGCCGAGCGGCCAGCCGATGTTGATGGCGAGGCCGTCGACATCGTCGCGCGTGAGCCCGGCGTCGTCCAGCGCCGCCTTGAACGCGTGCACGGCGAGGCGCATCGGGCTCTCGGCCGCCTTGGTCGAGAAGCGACTCGTTCCCACGCCCACGATGGCGGCGCGGTCGCGCATGCCGGTCATCCCCTCTCGCCCGCCTCCGTCGTGAGCCGCTCCTGCAGCTTGACCTTCTGGACCTTGCCCGTCGCGGTGACGGGAAGCTCGTCCCGCGTGGCGAACCGGAACAGCGCGGGCACCTTGAAGGCCGCGAGCCGCTCCTTGCAGAACGCGCGCAGTCCGTCCGCGCCCGTCACCCCGCCCTCCCTGAGTACCACGACCGCGGCGAGGATCTCCTCGCGACGCCGATCCGGCACGCCGACCACGTAGGCCTGCTCGACGTCGGGATGATCGAGCAGGACCTCCTCGACCTCGAGCGGCGCGACGTTGATCCCGCCCGTCTTCACCATCTCCTTCATGCGTCCCCGGAACCGGAGCCGGCCGTCGTCGCCGTACGTCCCGAAGTCGCCGCTCCGGAAGAACCCGTCGGGGTCGAAGGCGGCCGCGTTCTTGTCCGCGTCCTTGTAATAGCCGGGCGTCATGTAGCCGCGGATGACGATCTCGCCGACCTCGCCCGGCTTCAGCGCGCGGCGCGACTCCACGTCGACCACGCGCACGTCCATGCCGGGCAGCGGTCGCCCCACCGTGTGGAGCCGCACCTCGAGCGGATCGTGAGCGTCGGTGACGGTGCAGTTGCCGTAGCACTCCGTCAGGCCGTACACGTTGCAGATCTCGCGCGCGCCGAGGTCGGCCACCATCTGCATGGCCTGCGACGAGCCGATGGCCGCGCCCGTGCGGAGCGAGGACAGGTCGCGTCGCGTCCGATCCGGATGCTCCCACAGCGCGAGCGCGATGTTGGGCGTCCCGTAGTAGACGCTGCAGCGCTCGCGCTCGATGAGGGCCAGCGCCTCGCCGGCATCGAACTGTTCCTGCAGCACCACGCATCCGCCGTGCGTCATCACGGCGAACAGCGCGTTCTCACATCCGAAGCCCCAGAACAGCGAGATGCCCATCCACATCCGGTCGTCGGGCCCGAGATGCATCCGCTCGCCGATGTTCCACATGTTCTCGACGAGCCCGCGGTGCTGGATCTGCACGCCCTTCGGTGTCGACGTCGTCCCCGACGTGTAGAGGATGTACGCGACGTCATCCGGCGTCACCTCACGACGCACGTCGTCGATCTCCTCGTCGCTCACGTCGCGCCCCAGCGCCACGACGTCCTCGTACCGCGTGACTGGCGCGGCCGTCGCACCACCCACGCTCACGACCCGGCGGAGCTTCGGCAACCGACTCGACCCCGCTTCCATCTCGGCGACCGTCCCCAGGTAATCCTGCCCCCGGTACTGATCCACGGTGACGAACGTGCTGGCATCACAATGATTCAGCACATACTCGAGCTCCCGCGGCCTCGACCAGGTGCTGATGGGAACGAGCGTCGCCCCCAGCGACGTCACCGCGAAGTCGATGACCAGCCACTCGACGCGATTCGGCATCAGCAACGCGACCTTGTCCCCGCGCCGCACCCCGAGCCGATGAAGTCCCCGCGCCACGTCGAGCGCGCGATGTCGCCACTCCCGATACGTGAGCCGCCCATCCACCCCGACCACCGCCTCACGCTCCGGAAACCGCCCCGCCATCTCGTCGAGCAACCCACCCATCGTCCGACTGCGCGGCCTCTCCATCACGTACTCCCCCGCCGCCCGAACCGTACAACGCGCCCGCGACGACGACGCC
>JBKPPN010000318.1:0-11311 GCA_046733575.1 Candidatus Methylomirabilota bacterium
CATCGGGATGTCCTGGACCGAGTACAGGATCGCCGGCGCGGAGCCCTCGTTCGCATGCGCGTGCGCCGCGCGCGGAGGAACGGCGAAGAAGTCTCCCTCGCCCCACTCGTAGCGCACGCCGTCGATCTCCGTCACGCCGCGGCCGCTCACGACGTGGTACACCGCGCTCGACGTCTGGCGATGCGCGCGCGTCCTGACGCCGGGGCGCAGCATCTGCAGGTGACAGCTCAGCGCGGGAACCACCGACCCACCGGTGGCCGGATCGAGGTACTCCATGATGACGTCGTCGAACGGGTCGGCCTCGGCCGCCGCACGACGCTGAAGCTCGGCGTACGCCGTCTCCCATCGATAGTGCAGGTGCCGTGCGGGCGGCCCCGTGCGCACGGGCTGCGTCTCGCCGTCGAACGGCTGCATCAGCAGGTTCTCGAGATAGCGCACGACGGGCGAGTCGAGCCCGTCGGTCCAGATGACGGGCGCGCTGCCCTCGTTGCCGTGGTCGTGCCACGTCATGCTCGGCGTGATCACCAGATCACCGCGACGCATGACGAACTTGTCGCCCTCGACGGTCGTGTACGCACCCTCGCCGTGCAGCATGAAGCGGATCGCGTTCGGCGTGTGACGGTGCGCGGGCGCGATCTCGCCCGGCAGCAGGTACTGCACGGCCACCGAGATCGTGTGGCCGCTCGTGCGCTCCGGCACGCCGGGATTCTCCAGACGCAGGATCCGGCGCTCCGCGCCGCGTCCCGGCTTCATGAATTCCGGCGTGCGCCGCAGGAGCGGCTCGATCGCGCTCCACCGCCACAGCGCCGCCTGCATGGCCGACGCCTTGGGTCGGATGAGTGGGCCCGGCCGCGTCCACGGCGCGTCGAGGCCCGCCGCGGTCAGCTCGGCCGTCCACTCTTCCAGGTCGCGTGACGTCGTGGTCGTCTCGAGCGTCATGCGCGTTTCTCCTTCGCCTCCGGGTTGAGACAGCGCTCGGGCATCTCCCCGCGGGCGTACCGGTCGACTCCCTCCACGACCTTGCTCAGCCACGCGCGATACGCCTCGCGCGTGACGTACCCCGTGTGCGGCGTCAGCGCGACGTTGTCGAGCGAGAGCAACGGATGATTCGCGGGCAAGGGCTCCTCGTCGAAGACGTCGAGACCCGCCCCCGCGATGCGCCGCTCGCGCAGCGCCTGCACGAGCGCCGCCTCGTCCACGAGCGGCCCGCGCGCGGTGTTGATCAGATAGGCCGACGGCTTCATCAGCGCCAGGTGTCGCGCGGTCACGAGGCCGCGACTCTTGTCGGAGAGGCGGAGGTGCAGGCTCACCACGTCGCTCACGCTGAACACGCGATCGAGGTCGACGCGCTCGGCCTTCGCCGCGGCCGCGCGCTCGTCGGTGAGGGTGGGCCCCCAGGCGACCACCCGCATGCCGAGGAACTGACCGAACGCGGCGATGCGACTGCCGATGCGTCCCAGGCCGAGGATGCCGAGGGTCTTGCCGGCCAGCTCGAGGCCGAACCCTTCCTGCCAGCGTCCCGCTCGCATCGCCCGGTCCTCGCGCGGAATGTGACGTACGGTCGCCATGAGGAGCGCGATGGTGTGCTCGATGGCGGCCGGTCCCGACCCTTCCGTCTCCGCGACGAGCACGCCGTGGCGCGTGGCCGCGGCGACGTCGACGTGACCGGAGTTGCGACCGGTGAGCGCGAGCAGCCGCAGCCTCGGCAGACGACCGAGGAGCGAGGCGGTGAAGCGCGTGCGCTCGCGGATCGGCACCAGCACCTCGTACGGCGCGAGGCGCTGCACGAGGTCGTCTTCCTTCTTGAGCGTGTCGCGGAACACGTCGATGGCGACACGACCGTCGAGTCGCTTCCAGTCCGCCAGCGACGGCGTCTCGCCCTGGTAGTCGTCGAGGATGGCCAGGCGGATCATCGCGCCACGAAGGCCTCGTACATCCCGTCGGCGCAGATGCGGCGCGCGGTGATCGCGCGCCGGAGCGCGAGCTGTCCCGTCTTCTGGGCCGCCTCGGTGGTGGCGAGCGTGGCCAGGATGGCGAGCGCGCGCTCGCTGTGGTCCTCCTCGACCTCCATGTGCTCGTGGTAGAAGTCGAGCTTGTCGCGAGGCACGCCGTAGTGACGCTCCATGGCCTGCGCGAGTCGCGCGGAGACGATGTGGTTGATCGACTCCGTGGCGATGTTGCCGCCGCAGAGCGCCTGCAGCGTTCCCTCGCGCTGCAGCTGGAAGAGCTCGTTCTTCTCGATGACCGTCGTGGGCAGGTAGTCGGTGGAGAAGACGTCCTCGCGGCTCCAGCCCAGCCCCTCGCAGAGCCGCACGTAGAGATACGCGTGCGCCGTCTGCTTCCCGCCCACCGTGTCGTGGCCGCCCTCTTCCACCACGAGCGGGATGAGCGAGCGCTGCTTCTCGAGATCCTCGTACGTCGGCATGAACCCGCCCACGGAGATGATCTTCCAGGCCGCGTGGCGGAGCGTGTCGAGGAAGAAGGCGCCCTGCTCGCGCACGACGTGACGCACCTGCTCGCGGCTCAGCTCGCCGTCCGCCATCATGCGGAACAGCCGATGGTGCAGCCACGGATGCGTGTCCTGGGCTTCCTTCAGCAGGCGCGCGGCGAAATCCGTCGGGGCCAGTGCCATGGCGTCCTCCTTCGCCCGGAACGGTATCACGCGCGGGAGCGACGGCGGTGTCGCGCTATTCTCTCCTGCGGTGCGCTCCCGGGTCCTCGTGCTGATCTGCACCCTCGTGGCCGTGAACCAGCTCGGGTTCGGGACCATCGTCCCCGTCATCGCCCTCTACGCCCGCTCGTTCGACGTCTCGCAATCCGCCATCGGTCTCGCCATCGCCGCCTACGGGCTCGCGCGCTTCCTGGTCGCGGTGCCGGCGGGTCAGATCGCCGACGGCGCGGGGCGTCGAGCCGCGCTGGCCACGGGAGGCGTCGTCACCGCGATCGGCAACCTGCTCTGCGCCTACGCCCCGACGTTCCCGGCCTTCGTGGGAGCGCGCTTCGTGGCCGGCGCAGGCGCGACGTTCGTGCTCACGACGGGTTTGATCGTGGTCGCCGACATCTCCACGCCGGCCCAGCGCGGACGCGCCATGGCGACGTACCAGGGCGTCTTCCTCTTCGCCGTCGGCGTGGGACCGTTCCCGGGCGGTCTGCTCGCCGCGCACCTCGGCCTGCGCGCGCCGTTCCTCGTCTACACCGTGGCCGGCGTGCTGGGCGCGATCATCGCGTGGTTCGTGATCCCCGAGACGCGGCGAAGCGAGACGACGACGGGTGACCACGCGGTCGTCGCACCGTCGTTCCGGTCGCAGGTCCAGCTCTTCATGGGCCGTATCGGGTTCGTGCTGGTGAGCCTGGTGAGCTTCACGAACGCGGTGGCGCGCACGGGCGGCCTCTTCAACGTGATCCCCGTGCTCGCGCGTGACCGCCTGCACCTGAGCACCGACCGTCTCGGCTTCGGCCTCGCCCTCGCCAGCCTCACCGGCCTCGTGCTCACCTACCCCGCCGGTATGCTGGTCGACCGCTACGGACGCAAGGCCGTGATCGTGCCGTCCACCGTTATCTCCGGCGTGGCGCTGCTGATGTTCCTCCGCGCGCCGTCGTACGCGTGGTTCCTCGCCGCGTGCGTCGTGTGGAGCATCGCGATGGGCGTGAGCGGCGCCGCCCCGGCCGCCTACGCGGCGGACGTCGCGCCGCAGGGCATGAACGCCGCGGCCATGAGCACCTTCCGCATGCTCTCCGACCTCGGCTACGTCGTCGGCCCGATCGTCCTCGGCCTCGCCGCCGACGCCGTCGGCGCCAACGCCACCCTCGCCGCCACCGCCGCGCTGCTGGTCATCGTCGGCGCCGTGTTCCTGCGCTGGGCTCCCGAGACGTACCGCGCGCGGTTCTGACCGCGCCGCGCGCCCGGCCCGCGGTGGCTCGCTTGACCGCGTGATGCACGGACGGCTACTCTCGGCGCTCGCCGGACGGACACCCATCGTGGAGAGGCGCCGATCTGAACTGTCCGCGCTGCCAGGCCCAGAACGAGACGGACGCCCGCTTCTGCGAGGAGTGTGGCGCTCGTCTGGAATTGACCTGCCCGAGCTGCGGCCAGGTCGTGACGCCGGGGAAGAAGTTCTGCCGCTCCTGCGGCGCCGCGCTCGCGGCGACATCCGCTCAACCCGTCGCGCCCGAGTCGTACACGCCGAGACACCTCGCCGAGAAGATCCTCACCTCCAAGGCCGCGCTCGAGGGTGAGCGCAAGCAGGTCACGGTCCTGTTTGCGGACCTCAAGGGCTCGATGGAGCTCCTCGCCGATCGCGACCCCGAGGACGCGCGACGGCTCCTGGACCCCGTGCTGCAGCGAATGATGGAGGCGGTGCACCACTACGAGGGCACCGTCAACCAGGTGATGGGGGACGGGATCATGGCGCTCTTCGGCGCCCCGCTCGCGCACGAGGATCACGCCGTGCGCGCGTGCTACGCCGCGTTGCGGATGCAGGAATCGGTCAAGAGCTACGCCGACGGCGTCCGCCGCACCGAGGGACTCCCCATCCAGATCCGCGTGGGATTGAACTCCGGCGAGGTGGTCGTGCGATCGATTGGCAGCGATCTGCACATGGACTACACGGCGGTCGGGCAGACGACGCACCTGGCCGCGCGCATGGAGCAGATGGCGACGCCTGGCTCGATCCTGGCGTCGCAGGAGACGTTGAACCTGGCCGAGGGGTACGTGGTCGTGAAACCGCTCGGGCCGATGGCCGTCAAGGGCCTCGACACGCCGGTGGTCGTGCACGAGCTCACCGGAGCGACGACGGTGCGGTCGCGGCTGCACGCCGTCGCCGCCCGCGGCCTCACGCGCTTCGTGGGACGCGACGGCGAGATGGAACAGCTACGCCAGGCGCTCGACGCGGCCCGTGAGGGTCGCGGTCAAGTGGTCGCGGTGGTCGGCGAGCCCGGCGTGGGCAAGTCGCGACTCTCCTGGGAGTTCACGCATTCTCATCGTGTCCACGACTGGGTCGTCGTCGAGAGCGGGTCCGTGTCGTACGGAAAGGCGACGGCGTTCCTGCCCATCCTCGATCTGCTCCGCGCGTATTTCCAGGTCGAGGCCCGGGACGACGCCCGCAAGATCCGGGAAAAGGTCACGGGCAAGGTGCTCTCGCTCGATCGTGCGCTGGAGTCGTCGCTGCCGGCGCTCCTGGCCCTCGTGAATCCTTCCGCTGACGATCCGGAGTGGCAGCGGCTGGACCCGCTCGTACGTCGTCAGCGCACCCTGGACGCCGTCAAGCGACTCCTCCTGCGCGAGAGCCAGGTGCAGCCGCTGCTCGTGCTCTTCGAGGATCTTCACTGGATCGACGCGGAGACCCAGGCGTTCCTCGACAGCCTGGTGGAGAGTCTGCCGACGGCGCGGTTGCTCCTCCTGGTCAATTACCGTCCCGAATACCGGCATCCCTGGAGCGGCAAGACCTACTACCGGCAGCTGCGCATCGATCCCCTGCCGCCCGAGAGTGCCGAGGACCTGCTCGCGTCACTGCTCGGCACGGACGACGGTCTCCAGCCGCTCAAGCGCGTGCTCATCGAGCGCACGGAAGGCAACCCGTTCTTCCTCGAGGAGAGCGTGCGCACCCTCGTGGAGACCAAGATCCTGTCGGGCGAGCGAGGTTCGTATCGACTGGCCGCCGCTCCGGTGAACTTCCAGATCCCGGCGACGGCGCAGGCGATCCTCGCCGCGCGCATCGATCGGCTGCCGGCCGAGGACAAGCGGTTGTTGCAGGCCGCCGCCGTCATCGGCAAAGACGTCCCTTTCGAGGTGCTGCACGCCGTGGCGGAGGTCTCGCAGGACGGCCTCCACCGCGGCCTGGCGCGCCTGCAGGCGGCCGAGTTCCTCTACGAGGCGAGACTGTTCCCGGACCTCGAATACACGTTCAAGCACGCGCTCACGCACGAGGTGACGTACGGCGGCCTGCTGCACGAGCGGCGGCGCGCGCTCCATGGCCGGATCGTGGGCGCGATCGAGCGACTGCACGCGGATCGCCTCGCGGAGCACGTCGAGCGACTGGCCCATCACGCGTTTCGCGGCGAAGTGTGGGACAAGGCCGTCGCGTACTGCCGGCAGGCGGGTGCGAACGCCATGGCGCGCGCCGCGCATCGCGAGGCCGCGGCCCACGTCGATCAAGCGCTCAGTGCGCTGGCGCGCCTGTCCGACGACGAGAGCACGCTGGCCCAGGCCGTCGACCTCAGGATCGAGCTGCGCCACGCATTGTGGCCGCTCGGCGTCATCGGTCGGATGGTGCAATCGCTCGAGGACGCCGAGCGCTTCGCGGAGACGCTCGGCGATTCGCGCCGGCTGGCGCGCGTGCTGACGACGCAGGGCTACAACTTCTGGATGCTCGGTGACTACGACCGCGTGGTGGACTCGAACCACCGGGCTCTCGCGATCGCCAGCAGCCTGGGCGACTTCGCGCTGGAGTCCACGGCGTCCTTTGCGGTCGGGCTGGCCCGGCACGGTCTCGGTGACTATCGCGGAGCGACGCAGTCGCTGGAACGCGCCGTCGCGTGCCTCGAGGGCGAGCGCATGTACGGCCGCTTCGCCACGGCAGGTCTCACGTCGGTGCTCGCGCTCTGGATGCTTACCTTCTGCCGTGCCGAGCGGGGTCAGTTCTCCGAGGGCGTCGCGAGCGCCGCGGAGGCGCTGCGGATCGCCGAGGCCGTCGATCACAAGCTGAGCTCGATGTGGGGCGACCTCGGGCTCGGACACCTCTACCTCGTCCAGGGCGACCTGGGTCGCGCGCTGCCGTCGCTCGAGCGCGGCTACGCGACCTGTCGCACGTGGGACTTTCCGATGTGGCTCCCGTGGCTCGCGTCCCGGCTCGGCGCGGCCTACGCGCGGGCCGGCCGGATCCACGACGCGCTCCCGCTGCTCGAGGAGGCGCTCGCGCACGCGGAGGAGAACGGATGGCGGGCGGACGCGTCGAGCAGCGCGACGAGACTGAGCGAGGCGTATCTGGCGGCCGGCCGGCTCGCGGACGCGTGGACGGTGGGCCGCCGGGCCCTCGAGCTGGCGACGACGCACAAGGCGCGCGGCGATCGCGCCGCTGCGCTGCACACGCTCGGGAGCCTCGCCGCGAGGGACGCCGCGCATCTGGACGACAGCGAGGGCCACTATCGCGAGGCGCTCGCCCTCGCGTCAGACCTCGAGATGCGGCCGCTCGTCGCGCACTGCCACGTCGGACTGGCCCACCTTCATCGCGGCCGCGGCGACGCCCGAGGGGCCGGCGAGCACGCCGCCATCGCCGCGACGCTGTACCGCGAGATGGCGATGACCTCGTGCCTCGCCCAAGCGGAGTCGCACGTCACCGGCTGACGACCACGCCGCGCGAGTGGCAACGTGCGACCGTCAGTGAGCCGCGGGTCCGCTCGGCACGCGTCGCGTGTCCTTGACGATCTCGCCGTCCTTCATGATGAGGCGGATCGCGCTCCGATCGCCCAGGACGTCGATGTTGGCGAGCGGGTCGCCGTCGACCAGGATCAGGTCGGCCAGCGCGCCGGGCCTGATCACACCGAGCTCGCCGGGCTTGCCCATGATCTCGCCGCCCATGCGTGTGGCGGCAACGAGGGTCTCGGTGGCGGAGAAGCCGAGCACCTTGACGAAGAGCCAGAGGTCGAGCGCGTAGGCGCCGTGGCGGTGCCACGGGAATCCGTAATCGCCACCGGGGAGGACGCGGATGCCACGCCGGCGCATCTTCGTCACGGTCTCGACGGAGACGGCGAGCTCGCGCTCGACGAGGCGCGCGCGCTCGTGCGTGATGCCCCACTCGCCGACGGCCTGCGTGAGCGCGTACGTCATGCCGAGCGCAGGCGCGACGAAGACGCGGTCGCGCGCCGCCTCCAGCGCGTCGAGGGCGTCCTCGTCGGCGTAGTTCGCGTGGTAGATGATCTCCACGCCGTGGCGGAGCGCCATCAGCACGGAGCCCGCGCTGCGCGCGTGGGCGCACACGCGGAGGCCCTGCGTGCGGGCCACGTCCGTGGCCGCGCCGACCTCGGCGTCCGTCATCACCGTCTCCTCGGACGTCGCGCTCGACGTGCCCTGGTCGCCCGAGAGGTTGAGCTTCAAGAGGTCGACGCCCTCGCGCGCCAGCACGCGCGCCACGCGCCGGATCTCGTCGGGGCCGTCGGCGATCCACGCGAAGGCCGGTGTGTCGTGGTGCGGCAGGTGCAGCGCGTTGCTGTCGCCGAGCCCACCCGTGACCGTGATCTCCGGTCCGTTCGCGAGGAGCCGAGGACCCGGCACGCGTCCCGCGTCGATCTCACGACGGAGCACGACATCGAGCCGCGGCTTGGCCGAGGCGCCCGAGAGGGCGCTCGTGTACCCCGCCTCGAGCATCGTGCGCGCGTTCCGCACGGTGGCCAGCATGTGCTCCTCGGGCGGCAGCCGCGTGAGATCGGCCGCCGTCATGTCCGCGAAGCTCAGGTGCGCGTGCGGCTCGACGAGCCCGGGCAGCAGCGTGGCACCCGCGCCGTCGATCACTGCCACGCCGCGCTCGTGCGCCGACTCGCCCACCGTCGTGATGCGGTGGTCATCCACCACGACGTCGGCCGCGAATGGGGCGCGACCGCTCCCATCGAACACCCTCACGTTCTTTATCGCGTAACGTCCCATGCGGCCCTCCGCGTCGTAGGCTACCACTCCGTCGGCGCCCCCATGTCGATGTAAGCTGGCCCTCACGTGTACCGGTTCCGCTGGCCCGTCCTGATCGCATCGCTGTGTCCGCTCGGGCCCGCGCTCTGGCTGATGGCACACGGCGGCACGTTCCTGCCTCCGTCGATTCCCCTCGCGACGGAATCGGGACGCGCGGCGCGACTGCTCGAGCGCGGGCTCCCCGGCCGGCCGCCGACGTTCGAGCTCGTGTTCAGCCATCCCAGCCTGGCGGCCACCGCACCGGAGTTCGCCGCCGAGGTCCGCCGCGTGGTGTCGGAGCTCGCGCGCGATCGCCGCGTGCGGCGCGTGATCACCGGTTACGATGCGCGCCCGCCCGATCCGACCCTCTTCTCGCGCGATGGTCACCGCGCGCGCGCCATCGTCGAGCTCGAGGGCACCGGCGCCGCGTTCAGCTCGATCGAGTTCGCCACGCCGGAAGCCGGCGTCTATCACGACGTCTACTCGCGCACCCGTTCGAGCACGCTGGAGATCCTCCCCGCGGGGCTGCTCGCCATGCAGTGGGATTTCGAGCAAGCCACCCACGACGATCTCCGGCGCATCGAGCTGCTCGTGCTCCCCGCCGTGCTCATCCTCCTGCTCCTCGTGTTCCGCTCGATCCTGGCCGCGCTGGTGCCGCTCGTGGTGGGACTCCTCGCCGTCGTCGCGGGGCTGGCCGGCGCGGGACTGCTCGCGCGATTCACGCCGATGTCGATCTACGCGACGAACGTCATGACCATGATCGGGCTCGGCGTGGCCATCGACTACTCGCTGTTCATCGTGAGCCGGTTCCGCGAGGAGGTGCATCGTCGGCCCGTCCCCGAGGCCATCTCGGTGACGCTCGCCACGGCGGGACACGCCGTCGTCTTCGCGGGCGCGACCGTCGCGGTCGGTCTCCTCGGCATGGCGTTCCTCAGCGTCGAGAACCTGGGCTCGATGGGTTACGCGGGCACGATCGTGGTCGCGTTCTCCGTGCTCTACAGCATCACGTTCCTGCCCGCGCTGCTGGCGATCCTCGGCCCGCGCATCGACACCGGACGCCTCCCCTTCCTGAAGCCCGTCGCCGACACGACGGATCGCGAAGGGTTCTGGCACCGGCTCTCGACGTTCGTGATGCGCCATCCCTGGCGCGTCCTCCTGCCCGTCACCGCGTTCCTGCTCCTGCTCGGCGCGCCCTTCCTCGACATCCGGCTCGGATCGGGCGACGTCACCTCGCTGCCCGCGGACGCGCCGTCGCGGCGCGGCGAAGAGATCCTGCGCGCGCAGTTTCCTGGCACGCGGCCCAACACGGTCGTGGTCGTCGTGCACGACCCCGAGGGCCAGCCGCTCCGCTCGGACCGGATCGACGCGCTGTGGGAGCTGAGTCGCTGGCTCGCGCGCCAGTCGCACGTGGTGCGGGTGCTGAGCCCCGTCGACCTCGACGCATCGATCACGCGCGATCAGTACCGACAGCTGGTCAGCGCGCCACGCGAGCTCCTGCCCGCGCCGATCCGGAGCGCGCTCGACCAGATGGCAGGTCGCCACGTCGTGGTCTACAGCGTCGACACCGACCTCGCCGTGGAGAGCGACCGGGCGCGCGACCTCGTCCGCACGATTCGCGCCTCGCATCCCGTCGTCCCGGGGGCGACCGTGCTCGTGACGGGACGGACCGCGTTCGACCTCGACCTCATCCGCGTCGTCGTGGCGGACGCGCCGTTCGTGGTGGGCTTCGTCGTCCTCGCCACCTACGTCGTGCTCGTGCTGCTCCTCGGCTCCGTGGTCCTGCCCCTCAAGGCCGTGATCATGAACTTCCTCTCGATCACCGCCTCGTATGGCGCGCTCGTGTGGGTCTTCCAGGAAGGCCGCCTCTCGCGGTTCCTCAACGTCGTGCCGCACCCGGTCGAAGTGCCGATTCCCATCGTGATGTTCTGCGTGCTCTTCGGCCTCTCGATGGACTACGAGGTGCTGCTGCTGAGCCGCATCCGCGAGGAGTACGAGGCCTCGGGCGACAACGAGCGCGCGGTCGGACGAGGGCTGGAGCACACGGGACGGCTGATCACGGGCGCGGCCGCCATCATGGCGGGCGTGTTCTTCGGCTTCGGCCTCGCCCACACGATCGTGATCAAGGCCATGGGCATCGCCATGGGGATCGCCGTCGTCCTCGACGCCACGATCGTGCGCGCGCTGCTCGTTCCCGCCACGATGCGGCTGCTCGGCCCGTGGAACTGGCTCGCGCCGCGCTTCGTCGTGCGCCTCTACCGTCGTCTCGCCGCCACCACCACGCGATAGCCGAGGTCCAGGGTCTCGCGCTCGAGGACGGCGCCGTGTCGCCGCGTCCACGTGCCGTCATCGAGGTCGCGTCGGAGTCGGGCCAGACCCGGCCCGGCGTCGTGCAGCTTGCTGAACGTCGAGATGGCGGCCCGCGCGCCGTCGTCGAGGTACGCCGCCGGCCGCCGCCAGTAGGCGCCGAGGAACCCGTCCACGCAGTCGTGCGGGATCGGAAGCGATCGAACCTCGATGCGTCCGAGCACGTCGCGCAGCTCGTCGAGGGTGGGAAAGATCGTGCGGTCGATCGCGGGCAGCTCGGGAAAGTAGTCGTCCACGAGCCAGAACGGCGTGCGCGCCTCGGGATCCCAGGTCATGACCACGACGCGATCG
>JBKPPN010000319.1:0-10999 GCA_046733575.1 Candidatus Methylomirabilota bacterium
CGCCGGGACGGAAGTCGGGAATCTCGTCCGCGAAGCACGGGAACGTCTCGCCGGCGCCGTCGCGGAACACCGCGATGTCGGCGTCCCACGCGAGCGGGCGCCGCGTGGTGGGACTCTGCCAGGCCGCGGTCAGGGCGAGATTGTCCACCACGTCGACGTTCATCGGGCTGCCACCGCGCGCGCGACGAACGACGGGCCCGATCCGAACAGCGGGTAGAGACGCCGACGCCAGCCGCGACCGAAGTTGGTGAGGTCGGCCTCGACGTCGAAGCCGGCCCGCTGGAGCATCGCCTGGAACCCGCGATGACTGAAGAACCGCAGGTGCGGATAGTTCCACTCCTCGGCGTCGGGGAAGAACCCGCGGTTCACGATGCCGCCGCCGCGCAGCACCTGCCGCAGCGAGCGCGCGGAGAACTCGTTGGGCACGTGGCAGAGCAGAGCGCCGCCGGCGCGCAGCACGCGTCGCAGCTCGAGGGCCAGGGCGAGCGGCTTGACCAGGTGCTCGAACGTGTCGCTGCAGAGCGCCCAGTCGAACATCCCGGCGCGGAACGGGAGCGGCCGATCGATGTCGGCGCACAGCACGCGCTCCCCCGCCGCGGACGCCTTGCGGCAATACTCCATCGAGACGTCGATGCCGATCACGGCGAGCGCCTCTGACGTCCACCGCATCGTCTCGCCCACCCCGCACCCGACGTCGAGCAGCCGGCCCGACGCGCGCTCGAGGTACGAGGCGAAGACGTTCACGCGCGTCACGCCCTCGTGAAGGTGGGCGACGTCGCTCACGCCGGATTCCCCACGCGCTGGAGCGGGGCGCGCTCGGTCTCGGACGGCTCGCGGTCGCGGAGCCGGGCTTCCACGGCGTCGACCAGCGCGGCGACGTCGATCTGTCCCTGCCCCGCGCTCCACCGCTCCACGTAATCGAGCGACACCGAGTTCTCGAGCAGCGCGCACAGGTAGGCGAGACGCGCGCGCTCGTCCTCGTCCGTCTCTGCGGGCCGCCGCGCGCAGAGCGCCCGCAAGCGATCGAGGGCCTGCTCGATCGACGCGACCCGCGTCACACCGGGCAGGTCCGCATACTGGACGGGCGCGAGCAGCACCACGGGACAGCCGTTCATGGCCGCCTCGAACCCCACCGACGACGAGACGACGAGGGCGGCCCGGCAGCGCGGATGCGTCAGGACCGCGTGCGACGGGACGCTGCTGTGGAGCATCTCGACGTTGGGCAGCCCGCGCAGGTCGTCGTAGAACCGTCGCGGACGCGCCGGGACCATGAGCGGATGCTCCTTCACGAGCAGCCGCACGCCCCGCGGCAGCCCGAGGGCGATGCGCCGGCAGAGCTCGATCTGGTTGGCGTAGTCGGGCGCGAACACGAGCAGGCTCAGCTCGGGCTCGACGTGCAGCGGGAAGTGCACGTAATCGAAGCCCACGTCGTCGAGAGTGCGGAGACAGTCACCCTGGCGGTCCGTACGGCGGAAGCGCTCGCGCAGATCGACCCAGGCGTTCCGGGCGCCGTTCCACCGCGAGTTCGCCGGCATCCAGATGTTGCGGATGGCCATGACGCGCCTCGGTCGCAGCACCGCGCGCGCCACGCGGAGGGGAAAGACCGCGACGTCGCGCCCGGCCCGCACGAGATGACGGCGCCTGGACGGCGGGTTCGCGATCCGATCGAGATAGCTCGGCCGCGTCCCGGGATCGTTGCGTCGCAGCGCGGTGTGGAGACGGCGCGCCTCCCCGTAGGACGCCGAGCGCTCGGGCGCGTGCACCAGTTCCTTGAAGCGCGCTCTCACGCGGGTGCTGCAGAGGTAGAGGTCGTCGGCCACGTAGAACGACTTCCCGAAGCGCGTGAAGCTGATGCTGTAGAACGGAATGCCGGCGCGGCGGCATTCGAGATAGAGGAAGTAGTTCGCGAGCGACCCCACCGCGGGCGCGAGCGCGTAGTCCGGCCGCGCGGTCTCGACGACGTCGCGGACGAACCGGTACGTGTTCCAGCCCACCGAGAGGATGTAATCGTTGCTCACGGGCTTGCGCGGCACGAAGCGACGGCTGTCGAGGAAGGTGAAGACCAGCCACCGCTCACAGTAGAGCACGCGCCACACGCTGTCGAGCTCATAGCGCGTCTCGATCTCGCTCACCTGCTCCGGCGTGACGACGTCGCCGCCAGCGTCGTACAGCGGGTCGGCGAAGTGCACGGAGCCGTAGGCGACCGCGCGTTGACGACCGATCTCGTGCATCATCTCGCGGCCGTGCACGAGCGCACTCACGCGATGGCCGCGCGCGGCCAGCACCCGCGCGATCTCGCCGCCGATCTGCAGGCCCCAGGCGAGTTGCTGCACGAGCAGCACGTTCACAGGACGATGAACCTCCGCCCGTCGTCGTCGTCGCCACGACCGGTGAGGGCGCGGCCCGCGTCGACGGGCGCGGCATCGTTCCAGTAGAGGTGCCGGTTGCGGGCGTCGAACGTGCGGTCGTCCACCAGCGGCATGCGCGCGCGCTCGACCTCCGCTCCGCCCTCGTGATGGACGACGGAGTCGCGCACGCGCCACTGCCCCCTGGCGTCGCGCTCCCAGATGTCGGGGTCACGCATCGAGGTGAGGCAGTCCTCGAACTCGGCCTCCGACATGCCGAGGAACTGCAGATAGGTGTCGAGCGTGCGCGGACGGACGTGGTCGTAGGCGCGCACCAGGTCCTGCCCTTCCTCGCGCGTCATGCGGCGATGCCGGATCTCCGTCGACGCGTCGTCGGTGGCGCGGCCGTACCCGAACTTCAGGTACTTCATGTAGTCGTGCACGTCGTTGGCGTGATCGTCGGTCTTCGAGTACAGGCTGAACGCCCGCTCGCGACGGCGCCCGATGGGCGCGAAGCCGTAGCGCTCGATGACCAGCTCGGCCTGCTGCTTGGCGTCCCAGTCGACGAAGTTGCTGAGGTAGATGCCGCGCACGCCGAGGGCCTCGATCTCGTCGTTGGAGGGGTAGATGTAGGGCTGGATGTCGGCCGCGGTGATCCCGCTCTCCGGCGTGATGAGGTCCTCCGCCTCCACGCCGCGCATGTCGTGCTCCTGCCGGCTCCACTTGGTGAACTCCACGAGGTCCTCGAGGGTGAACATCCCGGTGAGCTCGGCGAACCCGTGCTCGCCCCAGATGATGAGCGGGATGCGGTGGCGCACGGCGACCTGGAAGGGCAGCGTCTTGATCCCGGCGTGGTAATGCCAGGTGAGGTCACCCACGCGACGGACCATCGTGCGCGAGATCTTCCGCACGGACTGCGGGTTCGCCGTCACCCGGATGAGGTCGCACCCGAACCGCTCCACCAGGTTGCTCAGGTTGCGGATGCCCAGGCGCGTGTTGAAGCAGTGATTGAAGGTGACGAGGAGGGGGTTCAGCCCGTACACCATCTTCACCAGGTGCACCTGGTAGTGGCTGTCCTTGCCGCCGCTCACCGGGATGATGCAGTCGTAGGCCTGCCCGGCGCGGCGCGCGCGATCCTTGAACTCCGCGAGCAGATCGCGGAGCAAGCGCTCGCGCGCCCCCCAGTCGATCTTGGCGCGGGACTCGTGGTACCGGCACCCGCTGCACACGCCGTCGTCGTCGAAGATGATGGCGGGCCGGGCGTTGGCGGGATACAGACAGCGCGCGCAGTACTCCAGCGGCTACCTCCCGTCCGCCGCGTCAGCGGACATCGATGCCGGCCTGCCGCATGTGGTCCTTCGCGCGCCGCGTGCTGAGCTCCGTGTAGTGGAAGATGTTCGCCGCCGCCACCGCGTCGGCCCCCCCGTCCACGATGCCCGCGACGAGGTGGTCCCACGTGAACACGCCGCCGAAGGCGATGACGGGGACGTCGACCGCGTCGGCCACCGTCCGCATGAGCGCCACGTCGTAGCCGCCGCGGTTGCCGTCGTGGTCGATCGAGTTCACGAACAGCTCGCCCGCGCCGTGCGCGACGGCCATCTTGGCCCACGTGACGGGGGCCAGCCCCGTCGCCTCGCGACCGCGATCGATGTAGACCTCGTGATCGCCCTCGGGCGTCCGTCGCGCGTCGATGGACACGACCACGCACTGGCTGCCGAACAGCTCGGCCACCTCCTCGATGAACGCGGGTCGGCGCACCGCCTCGGTATTGATGACGACCTTGTCCGCGCCCAGCCGGGTGAGCCGGCGCACGTCGTCGACCGAGCGCACCCACCCACCCGCCGCGAGCGGGACGAAGCACTTCTTCGACACGCCCGAGACGGCGTCGTAGAACTTCTCGCGGCTGGCGAGCGTGCGGCTGACGTCGAGGACGATGATCTCGTCCACGGCCCACGAGTTGAAGAAGTCGACCGCGGTGACCGGGTTCCAGTGGATCACGTTGGTGTGCTTGAACTGGACGCTCTGCACCACGCGGCCGTCGCGCAGGATGAGCACGGGGATCAGCCGCTTCTTCAGCATCAGAGACTCGCGGGCACCATGCTGCAGAAGTTCTCCAGCAGCCGCAGCCCCGCGCGCTGACTCTTCTCGGGATGGAACTGCACGCCGAGGACGTTGCCCTGCTCCACGCTCGCCACCACCGTCTCGCCGTGCCAGCACGTCGACGTCACCACGCTCGCCGCCTCGGGCGCGACATCGAGCTGGTAGCTGTGGACGAAGTAATAGACGGGCGGGTCGACCAGACCGCCGTAGAGCACGCCCTCGCGCGCGATCTCGACGTCGTTCCAGCCGATGTGCGGCACCTTGAAGCGCCGCTCGGCGGGCGCGAGCCGACGCACGGTGCCACGGATCCAGCCGAGCCCCGCGCCACCGGCGCCCTCGTCGCCGTACTCGGCGAGGAACTGCATCCCGAGACAGATGCCGAGGAACGGCTTCCCGCGCTCGCGCACTTCCTCGTTCAGGACGTCGATCAGGCCGGTGCGCTGGAGGTTGCGCATGCCGTCGTGGAAAGCCCCCACGCCGGGGACGACGACGGCGTCGGCCGCGTGCACGTCCTCGGCCCGGCTGGTCACGATGGCGGGCTGATTGATCGCCTCGAACGCGTTCACGACCGAGCGCAGGTTGCCCATGCCGTAGTCGACGATCGCGATCACGCCGATGCCCGCTCGAAGAGCCACCACGTGACGTCGTCGAACTCCACCCGCTTCCAGAGGAAGCCGTAGTCGACGAGCCGCAGCGTGGGCCAGTGGTCCAGGAAGAAGGCGCCGAAGTCACGGCGGAAGAGCAACCCGGGCTCGCCGCGATAGACGACCTCCTCCGGCCGCGGGGAGAAGTACTCCGCGCAGAAGACGTAGCGCCGCGACACGCGCACGATCTCGGCGCAGGCGTCCCCGAGCCGGTCGGGCGGGATGTGGATCAGCACGCCGCACGTCAGCACGAGGTCCATGCTCGCATCCGCGAACGGCAGGTGCTCGGCCTGCGCCACCGCGAGGCGCGCACGTCCGGCCAGGTCCGGCTCACGCGCGGCGCGACGGAGCGCACGCTCGTTGACGTCCACGCCGAACAGTCCGGCGTCGACGCGGGCGGCGAGCGCGGAGAGGTTCATGCCGATGTTGGTGCCGATCTCGACCACCCGGCTGTGCATGTCGAGGGAGAGGCCGCGCAGCGCCCGCGCGAACATGCGGCCGCGACTGTCGAGCGACTCCGCCGTGCGCGCGTTGCGGTCCGTGTAGGCGTCGCCGAACGATCCGCGCCACGTCTGGGGCGGCGTGAGGCGCGTCACGACGCGCTCACACGTCGGCCCAGCGGATGGTCTCGTCCCTGGCGAGCGCGCGCCGCAGCGTGCGCCCGACGAGCAGGTCGAGGTACTCCGGCGAGACGCCCGTCTCGCCGCGCTTGCTCGCCAGCATCTCGGCGCTAAGCACGGTCCCCGCGTCGAGGGCCTCGGCGGCGACCAGGCGCCGGAACCACTTCTTGCGCTCGGCGAGGTCGGCCGGGCTCGGAACCAGGTCGTGGACGCCGAGGGCGGCATGCACGTCGCGCATCGTGCGGACGTAGTCGGCGAACTCCTTCGGCTCGAGCGAGATCACGTGGTGATGGCCGGGCAGGTTCCGATCGAGGGTCAGTCGCTTCTCGAGGATCGACGCGCCGAGGGCCACCGCCATGATGTCGGTCTCCGAGGCGCGGTCCTTCGACGAGTATCCGACCACGCACCCGAAGGCCGAGCGCATGTACGGGATCGACCGCATGTTGATCTCGCTGGCCAGATCGGTGTGCACGCAGTGGATCAGCGCGGCCTGTTCGTTGCCGGCGTCCTTCATCACGCGCATGACCTTGGCGACGTCGAGGAGATCGACCGGACCGGTGTCGATCAGCATCGGCTTGCCGAAGGCCCCGATGCGACGCCAGAGGGGGAGGTCGTTGAAGTCCCACGAGCTCAGCTTGTAGGCGTCGAGCCCGAGCTTCTCGGCCCATTCGATCCCCGACGGCGAGTTCACCGTCGCGAACAGCACGATGCCGCGACGATCGGCGTACCCCTTGAGCTCCTGCCACTGGGCGAAGGAGAAGCGGAGCCGGTTCAGCATGTCGAACATGTTCTCGGTCCGCGGGCCCTGCGACGTCTCGTACGTGTAACTCACCGTCCGGTCGGCCATGATCTCGTCGGGGAACCACAGGATGAACTTGATGGCATCCGCGCCGGCCTCGCGCGTGACGTCGATGAGCTCGCGCGCGATCCGCATGTCGTAGTTGCAGGTGACGCCGACCTCGGCCATGACGAAGGGCGACCGCCCCTCCCCGACGGCCCGGCCCGCGATGGTGAACTCGGTCAGCACCCGATCACTCGCCCACCAGCCGCCGCAGGTCGTCCGCGGACAGCCACTCGGTGTTGGTGTCGCTGGTGTACGCGAAGTCTTCGGGCAGACGCTTGGCCCCGTCGGGGGTGTCGTAGGTCCACCGCGGCGAGAGCGGCTCCACGACGTACATGTCGTCCACCAGCACGGTGTGGCGCGACTCGTCGGCGGAGATGAGCACCTCGTGCAGCTTCTCGCCCGGCCGCGTCCCGATGGTGCGCAGCGTGGCCTCGGGCGCGATGGCACGAGCGAGATCGATCACCCGCATGCTGGGAATCCGCGGCACGAAGATCTCGCCGCCCTGCATGCGCTCCAGCGCACGGATCACGCACCCGACGCCCTGGGACAGGGTCAGCCAGAAGCGCGTCATGCGCTCGTCGGTGATGGTCAGCTCGCCGTCGGTGCGCTGGCCGAGGAAGATCGGCACCACGCTGCCCCGACTGCCCACCACGTTGCCGTAGCGCACGACCGCCATGCGCGTCTTGAGCCCGCCCGCGTAGCTGTTGCCCTGCACGAACAGCTTCTCGGCGCAGAGCTTGGTCGCGCCGTACACGTTGACGGGATTCACGGCCTTGTCGGTGCTCAGCGCGATCACGCGCTCCACGCCCTGATCGATGGCCGCCTCGATGACGTTGTTGGCCCCGAGCACGTTGGTCTTCACGGCCTCGAACGGGTTGTACTCGCACGCGGGGACCTGCTTGAGCGCGGCGGCGTGGACCACGATGTCGACGCCGTGCATGGCGCGCTGGAGGCGGTCGCGATCCCGCACGTCGCCCACGAAGAAGCGGAGCGACGGGTGGGTCAGCCGCTTGGCCATCTCCGACTGCTTGAGCTCGTCGCGGCTGAACACGATCAGCCGGCGCGGCTCCAGCATCCGCAGGCAGACGTCGACGAAGGCGTTGCCGAAGGAGCCCGTGCCTCCGGTGACGAGAACCGAACGATGGCGCCAGTCCACTAGGTGTGTCTCGCTCTCGACCGCGTGGGCGATCTCACCATGGCCGTCGGTGTGGGTCAAATCCGCGCGCGACGCTCGGCCAGGAAGTGGGCGAACTCGAGATCGATCGGCTCGTCCACGTCGACGGAGTCCTCCTGGCTCATGTGATAGGCCGCGACACGCGGACCGTAGAAGCTCCCCGTGCGCTGGAAGGACGCGGTCCGGCTCCACAGCACCACGCCATTGTGCCGGTACAGCGTGGGCAGCTCCGTCCGGCTCTTCAGATACCGCCGGCCCCACTGCAGCGTGAGGAATCCGCCGCGCTCGCGCACCGCCCAGAAGGGCACGTGAGGAAACGGGGCCACCGACATCACGACGTAGGCCTGCGTCTCCTCCAGCCGGGCCAGGCCGGCGCGGACGTGCTCGGCGCGGCGGAACGGCGACGTGGGCAGGAGCACGCAGAACGCATCGTACACGTCCCGCTGCCGCAGGGACTCGTCGAGGACGGCCCGACACACGTCGATGACGCGGGCGGAATCGGCCGCGAGGTCGGCGGAGCGCTCGTGGATCGCGGCGCCCGCGCCGGCGGCCAGGGTCGCGATCTCCGGATCCTCCGTCGACACGACCACGCGGTCGAACACGTCGGCTTCCAGCGCCACGTGGACGGCGCGGGTCACGAGCGGCGTGCCCTCGAAGAGCGCCACGTTCTTGCGCGGGAAGCGCTTCGACCCTGCGCGGGCGGGAATGATGGCCAGACGCCGCCGTGACGGCACACTCACGCGCCGCCGCGCTCCCCGATGGACCGCGGCCGGACCATCGTCAGCGTCGCGCCCGCGTCCTCGACCAGCTCGAATCCGGCCCGTGCGAACGCGCGACGGGAGGCCACGTTGTCGCGCTTGACCACCGCGACCAGGCGCTGCACCGGTGTGGTCGCGAACGCCTCGTCGGAGACGGCCCGGACGAGCGCGGTGCCGAGGCCGCTGCCCCGCTGCTCCGGCGCGACGGTGACGCTGACCGTGGCGGCGTCGTTCTCGATGTCGAGGCGCGCCGTGGCCACGGGCCGCTCGCCGACGATGCCGACGTAGAGCCGACGGTCCGGTCGGGCCAGCGTGTCCTCGATCCACTGCACGTGCTCGCGCTCGCCGACCTCTGTCGTGTTCAGCGACGCCGCGCGCGTGGCGGGATCATTGCGCCAGCGCCACAGCAGGGCCGAGTCGGCACACGTCGCAGGCCGGAGCACGAGGCGCACCGCGGTGGTCATACCATGTCCCACGTGATCACCGCGTCCTCGTCGATGTCGACCCGGGCCACGCGTCCCACCACGAGGTCGATGTGCTTGGGACGGATGCCGAAGCCGGGGCGCTTGATGGTCAGCATCTCGCGCTCGATGCGGTGGCCGGCCGGGATCGCGCGGAGCGCCACCACGCTGCGGCGCGCCTTGTCGTACATCTCGCGCTCCTTGACGTGCGGCCCGCGCTTGCGGCCGTCGCCCAGGGCCACTTCCACCTCGCGCACCTGGCGCACCATCTCGCGCAGCTCGCCGGGCTCGACCGCGAACGGATGGTCGGGGCCGCGCAGCGTCCGGCTCAGCGTGTAGTGCTTCTCGATCACCGACGCCCCGAGCGCGCGTGCCGCCGACGCCATGTGGATGCCGAGCGAGTGATCCGACAGACCGACCAGCGTCCCGAACGCCCGCCGCAGCGTCTCGATGGCGCGCAGGTTCATCACCTCGGGCGGCGCCGGGTAGAGCGAGGCGCACTGGAGGAGCACGATGTCGTCGTTGCCCGCGGCGTGGCACGCCGCGATCGCGTCGTCGATGTCCTCGTAGCTGGCGAGACCTGTGGACAGGATCATCGGCTTGCCCTTCGTGGCGGCGCGACCGACGAGGGGCAGATCCACGATCTCGTACGATGCGATCTTGAAGGCGGGGACGCCGACGGCATCGAGCTCGTCGACGGCGCGGTGATCGAACGGCGTCGACATGAACAGGAGCCCGCGCCTGCGAGCCTCCTGGGCCAGCTCCGCGTGCCACTCACGCGGCAGCTCGATCTCCTTGATGAGCTCCCACGTGCTCTTGTCGGTCACGGACTCGAGGTACGTGAAGCGGGGCGTGTGTCGCGAGTAGAGCGTCTCGGCGGAGTACGTCTGGAACTTCACGGCGTCGGCCTGCGCTTCGGCCGCCACGGCGATGAGCTCCTTCGCCATCGTCAGATCGCGGTTGTGGTTCGCCCCCGCCTCCGCGATGACGAAACACGGCTCACCGTCTCCCACCCATCGGTCGCCGATCCGGAGCCTCAGCATGGCGCGACCGTGCTCACGCGCGCGGCACGTTGGCGGGAAGGATCGGTGAACCTGGCGTCATCGACGACGGGATCGCCACGGTTCACGGTCGGCGTCGCCCATGCATCCGGACGACTTGACCATCGCCGTTGCGGCGGCGTCAAGGACTTTCTGGTCACGTCCGGGCACGTCACGCGACGCCCCGACGTCGCAGGACGCGCGTCCTGATGGCCTCGGCAACGCGCGCGGCGCCCTGGCCGTCGACGTGACGGCGCGCGCGTTCGCCGAGGGTCCGACGACGTCCCGCGTCGGTGCGGAGGGCGGCCAGCGCGTCCCGCACCGCGGCGGGAAGGCGGAAGTCCTCCGCGGCGCCCGCGAAGAGGACCGCCTTCGCGGTCTCGAGGCCGACCAGGTTGCGCCGCTGATTCGGCGCCAGGCACACACCGACGCACGGCGTCGCCGTCGCGGCCAGCTCGAGCACGGTCACGCCGCCCGCGGAGACCGCGACGTCCGCCGTCAGCATGATCGACCGCATGTCGGGGGGCGCGACGTGCAGCGTGACGCCCGGCACGGACCGCAGCGCTCGCCGGACCATGAGCGTGTCGGCGTCCGGTCCCACGATGATGTCGAGGGCGGCGTCCGGAAGCGCGGTGCGCGCGGCGGCGGTGAGCGTGCCGAGCAGTCCGGCCGGCGGCGCGGCGCCGAGCACCAGCAACGCCCGGTCGACGACGGACGCCCATTCGCGCGTGGGCGGCTCGGCGAATTCGCGACCGAGGAGCGCGAACGACGGGCCGAGGAGATAGCGGTGGCCCTCGCCGGGCGGGGCCTTGAGGTCGGGGGCCGGATTCACGACGACATCGGCGGGCAGAGGGAAGGCGCCGGAATCGTCGATCAGCACCAGCACGCGCCGGTCGTCGGAGAGCGCGGCCAGGTCACGGGGCGAGATGGCGTAGGTGTCGACCACCAGCGCGGCCGCGCCGTGCGCCGCCGCGATCGTGCCCTCGAGCCCGTCGACACGCATGACGTCCAGG
>JBKPPN010000320.1:0-6734 GCA_046733575.1 Candidatus Methylomirabilota bacterium
CCCCGTGGCCGCGCCGGCAGCCGCGCCCGCGGCCGCGCCCGCGGTGGCCACGGCGGCCTCGACACCCGTCGTGCAGGTCGCC
Source organism: Candidatus Methylomirabilota bacterium (assembly GCA_046733575.1). Lineage (GTDB taxonomy): Bacteria > Methylomirabilota > Methylomirabilia > Rokubacteriales > CSP1-6 > JBKPPN01. The sequence goes on from JBKPPN010000320.1 coordinate 83, forward strand.
GACGTCGCCGCGCGCCTGACCGCCAAGCTCCCCGGCTATACCCCGCGTCACCTCGCCGAGAAGATCCTCACCTCGCGCAGCGCCATCGAGGGCGAGCGCAAGCAGGTGACCGTCCTCTTCGCCGATTGCGCGGGGTTCACCGCGCTGTCGCGCACCCTCGATCCCGAAGCACTCCATCACCTCATGGACGGATGCTTCGAGCTGCTCGTCGCCGGCATCCATCGCTTCGAGGGCACCGTGAACCAGTTCACGGGCGACGGCGTGATGGCGCTCTTCGGCGCGCCCATCGCGCACGAGGACCACGCCGTGCGCGCGGTGGCCGCCGCCCTCGACGTCCAGACGCGTCTCGCCGCGTACGCGGAGCGGCTCAAGCAGGAGCAGGGGATCGAGTTCGCGATGCGGATCGGCGTCAACACGGGTCCCGTGGTGGTGGGCAAGATCGGCGATGACCTCCGCATGGACTACACCGCGCAGGGCGAGACCGTGAACCTCGCCGCGCGCCTGCAGGCCGTGGCGCCGCCCGGCGGCGTGACCGTGAGCGAGGCCACGCACCGCCTGGTGGCCGGGTTCTTCCGTTCGCGGGACGACGGCGACCGCGTCATCAAGGGCTACGACGCTCCGGTGCGGGTGTTCGTGGTGACAGGCCAGCATCGGCGGCGCGGGCGCTTCGATCTCGCGGTGGAGCGAGGGCTCACGCCGCTGGTCGGGCGCACGCGCGAGCTGTCGATGCTACGCGACAGCTTCGAGCGCGCGCAGGCCGGGCAGGGACGGGTCGTCTCCATCGTGGGCGACGCGGGCACGGGCAAGTCGCGACTCGCGTACGAGTTTCGCCGCGCCCTCGAGAGCGAGGCCGTCACGTACGTGGAGGGCCGCGCCACGCCGCACACCGCGGAGGTGCCGTTCCACCTGGTCGTGGAGCTGCTCGAGGACGCCTTCGGCGTGCACGAGGGCGACGACGACGGCGCCCGCGTGGAGCGCGTCGAGCGCCGGGTGCGTGACCTCGACCCGGGGCTCGAGTGGACGATCCCGTACCTGAAGCACGTGCTTGCCCTGCCCGCGACCGAGCTCAGCGAGGCGGGCCTCGACCAGGCGCAGCAGAAGCGCCGACTCGGTGACGCCGTGCGCGCGTATCTCCTGCGCATCGCGCAACACACGCCGCTCGTCATCGCCTGCGAGGACCTGCAGTGGATGGACCCGAACTCCGAGGAACTGCTGCGCCTCGTCGCCGACGCCAGCGCGGGCCGGTCGCTGATGATCATCGGTACCTACCGCAGCGGCTACGCGCCGCCCTGGCACGACCGCTCCTTCCATCACCGCCTCGTGCTCGAGCCGTTCACGGCGGATGAGGCGCGCCGCATGGTCCAGTCGCTCGCGCCGACGGCCGACCCAGCGCGCATCGTCGAGCGCGCCGACGGCAACCCGTTCTTCATCGAGGAGCTCACGCGCTACGTGCGCGAGCGAAGCGACGCCGCCGAGCTGCCCGAGACGGTGCAGGACCTGCTCACCGCGCGCATCGACCGGCTTCCCGAGGCGCTCAAGCGGCTCCTGCAAGTGGCCGCCGTGCTCGGGCGTGAGTTCCGGCTTCCCGTCCTCCAGGCGCTCGTTCCGGAGACGGATATCGAGCCGGCCGTGGCGGAGCTGGTGAGCCGCGAGCTCCTGCGCGAGAAGGACGTCGTGCCCGAGCCGCTCTATGCCTTCAGTCACCCGCTCGTGCAGGAAGTGGCGTATCGCGGCCTGCTCCTGAAGTCGCGCACGGAGCTCCACGGTCGCGCCGGCGAGGCCCTGGAGCGACTGCACGCCGGTCGCCTCGACGACGTCCTCGACCAGCTCGCCGATCACTTTCTCCACAGCGCCCATCGCGAGCGCGCCGTGCCGTACCTGACCCTGGCGGGCGACCGCGCCGCGAGCCTCTTCGCCTACCGCGAGGCGCAGGCGGCATACGCGCGCGCGCTCGAGCGCGTCCCGGCCGGACCCGACGGTGTGCGGGTCACGGTGCTCGACAAGCTGGGCGACGTGACGTTCGCCCAGGGATCGCTGAAGGAGGCGCAGGCGGCCTGGGACGAGGCGCTCGAGCTCGTCACGGCGCGCGACCAGCGCGACCGGATGGCCGATCTTCACCGCAAGATCGCGGGCGGCTACTGGGCGGCCGGACGGACCGATCCCGCCCTCGCGCACCTCGAGGCGGGACTGGAGGCGCTGGGCGACGCGGCCGATAACCTGACGGCGGCGCGCCTCTATCACGAGCTCGCGCGGATCCACTTCCGGCTCGGGCAGCACAAGAAGGCCACGGACTGGGCGCGCCGCGCGCTCGGCCTCGGCCAGAGTCTGGACGCCGCGGACGTCGTCTCGCACGCCTACAACACGCTGGGGGTGGCGGTCTCGCGCGACGGCGACCTCGACGCGGGGGCCGCATTCGTGACGCGAAGCCTGGAGACGGCCCTGGCGCATCAGCTCGGCGCCGCCGCGTGCCGCGCGTACACCAACCTCGCCGTGATGTACGCGTCCCTCGACCATCATCGGTCCGAACAGTACTGCCGCGAGGGCCTCGCCCTCGCCACGCGGATCGGTGACCGCATGCAGGAGGCGTGGCTGCACTGCGTCCTGGCGGGCGGGCACTGCACGATCGCGGGCGACTACGACGAGGGCGTGCGCGCGGCCGAGGCCGCCGTGGAGCTGGACGAGCGCCTCGGGCTGCAGAACCACCTGCCCGTGCCGCTGATCATCCTGGCCCAGATCCATCAGTGCCACGGCGATCACGAGCGCAGCGAGTCTTACTACCGGCGCGCGCTGGAGGTGGCCGAGTCGGTCGGCGAGCCCCAGCTGCTCGTGCCATGCTACGAGGGCCTGGCCACGCTGGCCATCGAGCGGGACGACGAGTCGGAGGCCGAGGCGTGGCTCGCGAAGAGTCACGAGGTACAGCGAACCACTGGCTGGACGAGTGACACGTTCCTCGTCCTGCCGTTTCTGGCATGACCGCGATCGCGCCGGCGTGACGCGGGACGTGCTCGACCCTGAGGAGGCATCATCATGAGTCAGGTCGCGGTGGGACAGCCGGCGCCGTCGTTCCGGCTGCCGTCGGCACAGGGAGGCGAGGTCAGCCTCGAGGATTACGCGGGACGCCGCAACGTCATCCTGTTCTTCGCCAAGGGAATGGCGTGCGGGTTCTGTCGTCAAAAAATGTCGCAGCTCGCCCGCGGTGCGCCGCGCTTCCAGGCCTTGGACGCGGACATCGTCATGATCTCTCCGACCACGCCCGAGCGCGGTCGGTTCTACGCGAAGAACTTCCCCCTGCCGTTTCCGTATCTCTGCGATCCCGACTATCGCGTGTACGAGGCATACGGTATGGGCGTGCGTCAGCATTCGGTCCTGTGGAAGACGCGCGTCCTGGCTCACGCGCTGCGGATGCCGCAGCCGGAGGCGACGGAGCTCGGCGGCGGAAAGCCGGCCCTGTCGGAGATACCCCGGTTCTTGAACGACGACGATCTCGGGTTCTTCGTGGCGGACAAGAAAGGGACCCTGCGGTACGCGAGCACCGCGCCATACGTGACATTCGACGGCGCGAAACCCGTCGGGATGCCGCCCATCCCGTCGACGGAAGAGATCGTGGCCGTGCTGGAGCGCTCGGAGTCAGACCGACGGCGCGCCGCCGTCAACGACGCCTGACAGCGCGACCGGGATCGCTATCGAGCGGCGCCGAGGCGGGGGCGAATCTCGTGCTCGAGAAAGTCGATGACGGCGCTGGAGAACGCGTCGTTCTGGTCGCCCGCGACCATGTGGGCGGCGCCGCCCACGTCCACCATGCGCGCGGTGGGAACCCTGGCCAGAAAGTCGCGCACGCCTTCTTCGGTGACGACGTCGCTCAGCTTGCCGCGCACGAGCAGCGTCGGGACCTGGATGTTGGCCATGGCGGCCTGGAACAGGGCTTCGAACTTCTGCGACGGCACCTCGGTGCGGCCGTGATCGAGGAACTTCGGATCCCAGTGCCAGTACCACCGGCCGTCACGTCGCTGGCGTAGCACCTTCATCAACCCGGCGGGATTGACGCGCTTCGGCCGGTGCGGCGTGTACGCCGCGATGGCGTCCGCGGCGTCTTCCAGCGTGGCGAAGCCGCGCACGCCCGAGCTCATGAAGTCGCGGATGCGCTGGACACCGGCGGGATTCGTCCGGTGCGTCACGTCGACGATCACGAGTCCGCTCGAGACCGTGCGATCGGACGCGCCTTCCGCGAGCATCGCGGTGATCCCGCCCAGCGAGGCGCCGACCAGCACGGGTGGACGACCGAGCTGGTCGACGACGGCCAGGCAGTCCGCGGCGTAGGCCGTGAACGAGTAGTCGCCGTTCAGGGCCCATTCGCTGTCGCCGTGACCGCGTAGGTCGAGCGACACCGCACGCCAGCCGTTGCGCGCCACGACCTCGGCGGTATTGCCCCAGGCGTGCCGCGTCTGTCCGCCGCCGTGCATGAGCAGCACGGGCCAGGCGTGGTCGTCGCCCCAGACGTCGGCCACCAGGTGGATGCCCTCGAAGGCTTCGAAGCGGATGAGACGCGGCTCGATGCTCATGCCTGCGCGTACCGGGGCGTGACCACCAGCCCGATCATCGCGGGGCTTCCAGCAGGTAGGCGAGGCGATAGACGCCCGTCTCACACGATCCCGAGGCCGCGGCCGACGCCATGTTGACGATGTCTGATGTGACCGCGCCGAGTTCGGACGCGCCGATCCCTTCGACGAGGACCACGAAGCCGAAGCGTGGGGTCGATACCGCCGGGCGCAGTCGTGTCTCCGCCGTCTCGGCAGAGCCGACGTCAGGCACATGGCGCCCGATGTGGACGGCCGTCACGCCGTGCAGCCGGGCGATGGCTGGAGCTGTGCTGGCGAGCGCGTACCCGCGCTCGCGAACGTCGCCGATGTCCGTCGAGACGCGGATGGCGAGCAGCGCGCCGCCGACTCCGTCTCCCAGCGAGATCAGGTTCTCGCATGGGCTGCGGACGAAGTTGACGAGGCCTGGCTGGACCTTCTTCGACCAATCCGTCGGATCGTCCAGGCGGGCGAGAAGACCCGGTGAGCGAAACGTTTCGATGTGCGCCGCCTCGTACACGATGAACAGCGGATGATCGGACGACGCCGGTCCGATGTACCGGCGACCCCGCAGAAACCCGGGAACACCGAGCCGCTCGGGCATGTGCTCGATCGTGTGCCAGCGATCGAGCTCTCGCTCGTAGCCCGGCGATACGCCCGACCACAACGAAAGAAACGCCCGTCCCTTCAGTGGCATGGTGGCTCCTCGGAGAAGAATAAGACACCGCGCCTCCCATGGAGGCGCGGGCCCACGGTACGATGCGCGGCATGACGCCGATCCTGACCACGCACGCGGGCAGCCTGCCGCGGCCGCGTGACCTGGTCGAGCTCTTGCCGCGGCGGCACGAGGACGCGGTCGCCTTCCAGACGCGCGTGCGCGACGCGGTGGCCGCGATCGTTCGTCGTCAGCGCGCCATGGGACTCGACATCGTGAACGACGGTGAGCAGGGCAAGGTCGACTACTCGACGTACATCGCGGAGCGGCTGACGGGCTTCGAGGGCGAGGGCGCCGCGACGTCGATCGGCGCCGACCTCAAGGACTTCCCCGACTTCGCCGCGCGCAAGCGATTGCCCGCCTACCAGCTCCGGCCCGCGTGCTCGGGCCCCATCGCGTGGCGCGACTTCGCCGCCGTCGAGCGCGACATCGCGAACCTCGCCACCGCCGCGCGCGCCAACGGCATCACGCACGCGTTCATGACCGCGGTCTCCCCCGGCCAGGCCGCCCGCTTCCTGGTGAACCGGTATTACCCGACCCACGAGGCGTACGTCCATGCGCTCGGCGACGCTCTGAAGCGCGAGTACGCCGCCATCGTCGCGGCCGGCCTCATCTTGCAGCTCGACTGCCCGGACCTCGCCTCGGGCCGCAACACGCAGTTCCAGGACCTGACCCTGGAGGAGTTCCGCGCTGTCGCGACGATGCACGTCGACGCGCTCAACGCCGCGGTCGCCGACCTGCCCCCCGAGCGGATGCGGCTACACGTGTGCTGGGGCAACTACGAGGGCCCCCACCACCGCGACGTCCCGCTCGCCGACATCATCGACATCCTGCTGCGCGCCCGCCCCGCCGGCCTCTCGATCGAGGCCGCCAATCCACGCCACGCCCACGAGTGGACCGTCTTCGAACGCGTCAAGCTCCCCGACGACAAGATGTTGATCCCCGGCGTCATCGACTCCACGACCAACTTCATCGAGCATCCCGACCTGGTCGCCCAGCGCCTCCAGCAATACGCCCGCGTGGTCGGACGCGACCGCGTCATCGCCGGCGTCGACTGCGGCTTCGCCACATTCGCCGCCGACCCCCTCGTCGACCCCGACATCGCCTGGGCCAAACTCCGCACCCTCGTCGCCGGCGCCCGCCTCGCCTGACGCTGCCCGTCGTCGGGCCGTCTTCAGACGGTCATCGGCGTCGTGAGCTCGACCCGCGGTGTGGCGCGTGGGCAAGGTGCTGGGGGTCGGTCCGGCTGCCCCGTTTCCCGCCAAGCAACGTAAGTGCACCCAACCCCGGATTGGGAACGCCTCGCCGCATCACCGAAGCCAACGCGGGTCGTGGGCAGAGGACCGACCCCCAGCACCTTGCC
>JBKPPN010000321.1:0-9089 GCA_046733575.1 Candidatus Methylomirabilota bacterium
TCGATCGCGTCGCAGAGGGCCGGGTCATCCTGGGCGTCGGCATCGCGGCCGACACCCCGGCCATCCGCGCCGAGTTCGCCGCCGCCGGTGTGCCGTTCGAGCGTCGGGTCGGCCGGTTCGTCGAGACGCTGGACATCTGCCTCGCGCTGTGGACGCGCGATCGCGTGAGCTTCAGCGGCAAGCACTTCACGCTGGAGAACGTGACGGTGGAGCCGAAGCCGCATCGCCCCGGTGGCCCGCCGATCTGGATCGGTGGGAGCGGACCGATCGCGTTCCGGGAGGCGGCGCGCTTCGACGCGTGGTTTCCCACCGGTCCCAGCGTCGAGTTCTTCACCGAGCACTTCCCTGCCATTCAGGCGGCCGCGCGCGCCGACGGCCGTCCCGCCGACGCCGTGCAGGGCGCCGCATACGTGACGCTGGCCCTCGACGCCGATCGGGGCGCGGCGCAGAGCCGGCTCGAGAAATTCCTCGAGACGTACTACGCCACGCCCGCGCGCGTCATCCTGGCGCGCCAGGCCTGCTACGCCGGGCCACTCGAGGGCTGTGCGGAGTGGCTGCAGCGCTGGATCGACGCCGGCGCGAAGCATCTCGCCATCCGCTTCGCGGGCGGCGATCAGCTCGCGCAGGTCGACGAGACGGCCACGAAGCTCCTGCCCCGACTGCAGCGAGGCCGGCCATGAAGGTCGGGGTCTTCGTCACGAACCAGAATCCACTCGGCAGCGACATGGTCTCCGCGCTCGAGGAGCAGTATCTGATGACGCGGCTCGCGCGCGATCGCGGCTGGGACGCCGTCGCGACGGGACAGCATTACCTGAGCGAGGGCGTGAGCCAGCTCCAGCTCGTGCCGTTCCTCGCGCGACTGCAGGCCGAGGCGGGCGAGATGACGGGCGTGGCCGGGATCCTGCTCCTGCCCCTGCACAATCCCGTCGAGGTCGCGGAGTGCATGGCGTCGCTCGACGTGATCTGGCGCGGCAACTTCGTTTTCGGCATCGGCCTCGGCTACCGCGACGCCGAGTTCGACGCCTTCGCCGTGCCGAAGGGGCAGCGGGTGCGCCGCTTCGAGGAAGGCCTCGAGATCGTCAAGCGGCTCTGGACGGAAGACAAGGTCAGCGTCGACACGGACGTCTGCAAGCTCGACGGCGTGACCATGACGATCCGTCCCGTGCAGCGGCCGCATCCGCCCATCTGGGTGGCCGCCAACGGCGACAACGCCATCCGCCGCGCCGCGCGTGTCGGCGACGCGTGGTTCGTGAACCCGCACGCGACCATGGCGACGATCAAGCGCCAGATGACGATCTATCACGCGGAGCGTGAGCGCGTGGGCAAGCCGCCAGCGCGGGTCGTGCCGCTCATCAAGGAGATCTTCTGCGCGCGCGACCGGCGAACTGCCGTGGAGATCGCGGGGCCGTATCTCGCGGCCAAGTACAGGACCTACGCGGCGTGGGGCCAGGACCACGTGATGCCGGCGGGCGAGAGCTTCCAGCAGCCGTTCGAATCGCTGCTGGAGGACCGCTTCGTGCTCGGCAGTCCCGAGGAGTGCTACGAGCAGCTGCGCCCGTGCTGGGAGGCGCTCGGCGTCAACTTCCTGTTCTTCCGCACGCAGTGGAGCGGCATGCCGGTGGGCCACGCGCTCTCCAGCATGCGCCTGATCAGCGACGAGCTCCTGCCTGCGCTGCGTCGCGTCGGCGCGTCGGTGGGCTGACCTCCGTCACGACATCAGTCCGTAGAAGCGGCCCGCGTTCTCGCAGGTGATCCTGCGCGTGACGTCGGCGGGCAAGTGCCCGAACTGCTCCGCGATGTAGCGGTCCGACTCCGGCCACACGCCATCGGGATGCGGGTAGTCCGAGCCCCACATCAGCGTCTCCACCCCGAGCGCGTCGATGAGCTTCGTCCCGATCCGGTCGAACTGGAACGTCGCCTTGCACTGACGCCGCCAGTACTCGCTCGGTTTCAGGGTGAGCGGGAGGTCGGTGAAGCGGTCTTCCCACTCGAAGTCCATCCGGTCGAGGGCGTAGGGAAGCCAGCCGATGCCGCTCTCGCCGAACGAGATCCGGATGTTCGGATAGCGCTCCAGCACCGCGGCGCCGATGACGGCGGCCAGGATGTTGATCAGGTTCATCTGGAAGCCGGCCACGCTGGTGAAGAACGCCGCGCGACGCGTGAGTCCGGTCTGGCGGTCGCGCACCGTCGGGGGCAGCGAGGGGAACGTGTGGAAGTGCAGGGGCAGGTTCACCTCGTGGACGGCCCGCCACAGCGCCTCCCACACCGGATGCCACATCGGCTCCATGTTCCACGAGCAGGAGAGCTCGAGACCGCGAAAGCCGAGGGTCGCGACGCGACGGATCTCGCGGACCGCGGCGTCGATGTCGCCGTAGGGCAGGCAGGCCAGCGGCAGCATGCGGTCGCGGTACCCGCGCGTGAGATCGATCACCCAGTTGTTGTAGATGCGGAACATCTCCGCCGACGCCTCGTGATCGGCCATGCGCGTCGCGGCGCCCAGGATGCCGAAGATGACCTCGGCCTGCACACCGTCGCGGTCCATGTCCTGGATACGCAGTTCCGGCGTCGTGGGACGGCGGATGCCGCGCTTGCCGTCGGAGAAGAACCCTGTCGTCTCCATGACGTCGAGACGCTTGTTCGTGCCTGGGACGTACTTCTGTCCCGACGAACCCGTGCCGCCGACGAGTCCGAGCCCGGCACCCGCGCGCGTCGTCCAGTACGGACCGTCGGGGCCGTCCACGACGTACGGCATGCGCGGCTTCATCGCCTGCGACGCGTTCGCGGTGAACAGGTCGGGAGGAAGCCACGGGAAATCGATGTGACAGTCGGCGGAGATCCGCGTGTAGCGCATGGCTCCCTCCTCCGCGCGCCCGTCGCGGCCGAGCTAGCGCGCCGTCGCGGCGGCCGTGTCGGGCACGCTGAGATCGATCTGCGGCGGCAGTTCCAGCGACAGCGCCTCGCGGGCGGGGAAGCGCAGCCCGCACGCGGCCATGACGGGACGGATGCTGTCGAGGTAGGCCGCGGCCACCTCGCCGCTGTCGCGCGTCTTCAGCCCCACGCTGATGCAGTAGGCGTTGCCGCGCGTGCCCGCGCGGCCGAAGATCCGCATCGACGCCACGAACCACTTCGTGAAGCGACGCTGGATCTCGGCGCGCGTGGCCGGATCCTGGCACATCGTCTCGAGGCAGCCCTCGCCGAAGTCCTTGTGGCCTTCCTCTTCCTTGAGGATGATCTGGTTCGCGCGCGCGAGCGGCACGTAGCTGCCGCGCGTGTACTCCGTGAGCTGGAACGTGGCCGCCCGGTCGATCATGAAGTTGAACAGCGTGGCGTCGATCCAGTCCTGGATCTGCATGTCGGCCTCGTCACCCGTGAAGCGCGCGCCCGCCTTCTGCCGATCGCGGACGTAGGCGTCGGTGTCGACGCCGAGCTCGCGCATGAGCTTGGCGATGAGCTGGAAGTGCTTCAGCTCCTCGCCCTGGAACCGCGTGATGCGGATCTTGTCCTCGACGGTGGGCGCGTGGAGCACGCACTGCCCGAAGACCTCGGCCGTCGCGACCTCGCGTCCGGCCTGCTTGTCCATGAGCGTGAGCACCATCTTGCGGTACGCCTCGTCGGGAATGGCGTCCTTGGTTGGCACGATCGTGGCCATGCATCCTCCCCCTGCCGTGGTGCGAGCCGCCCACAACGCTAGCATGCTCGAGCCGCCACGCGAGGCGGCTCTCCCATCCGTCAGTCCGCGCTGGCAAGAAGGCCCGGATGCGTCCCTGCTCGCGGCGGCGGCATAAGGGACGGGTCAGCTGAGCGGTCTGGCGTTTCCGATCTCGCTCAGGCGGCGCTGGAACTGATAACGATTCTCGAGGAGTGACAGGTCCGTGATGTACGCCGACGGCCCGACCGCCTCGACCTTGGCGACGATCAAGCTCAGCGACTCACGCCGCAGCGCGGCGGCGACGGTGGAGCGCAACTCGTCGAGCGACTTGACGGTGGTCGTGTGCTCGATGCCGGCCGCGGCGCCGACGCCCGCGATGTCGCTGCCCGTCGACGTGGCGGTGGGGAAGCCGCCCACCGAGAGCAAGCTCTCGTTGTCGAACACGACGTGGACGAGATTCGGCGGACAGTACCGGGCCAGCGTGGTGAGGCCGCCGAGGTTCATGAGCACCGACCCGTCCCCGTCCAGCACGACGACCTCGAGCTCGGGACGGCTCAGCGCGATGCCGAGCCCCATCGACGACGCGAGGCCCATCGCGTGCTGCAGGTAGAAGAAGTTCGGCCGGTGGCCGATCGACTGCAGCTCTGCCGCGACGGCGCCCATGTTCGTGACCACCACGCGGCGCTCGAGCTCCGGGTAGATCGCTTCGAGCGCGTCCCGGCGCCTCACGACTCCTCCCACATCAGATCTCGGCAGAGGAGGAGCGCGACGGGACGGCTCGCGGAGTAGGCCAGCGTCTGCGCCTGGCGCATCCGGGATGGCGCGTGGTCGGGTGAGTCGAGGCGCAGGTACGGAATCCGGAGAGCGTCGAGCACCGGGATCGTCACGCCGCCGCCTTCCGTCTGCCAGGGATCGCGCTCGCCGAACTCGCCGCGATGGGTGATGAGCATCAGGAGCGGGATCCGGTAGAGCTGCGCGCACGAGACGATCCCGTTCACCGAGGCGAGGAAGCCGTGGTTCTGCATCAGCATCGCGGACTTGACGCCGGCCAGATATGCCCCCGCGGAGATCCCGACGCCCTCTTCCTCCTTGGCGAGACGCACGAGCTGCATGTCTGGATCGTCCTCGGCCATGCGAATGAGATGGACGAGCCACGTCTCGGGGAGCGCCGAGACGTGGCGCACGCCGAGGTCCTTGAGCCCGTCGTAGATGACCGTCGAGTTCGCGACGGAGACCGGCATCGCGGCGCTCCGAGGACGTCGGGCTAGCGACTGCCGGGCTTGATGGCGGTGCCGCCCGCCTTGCACATCGGGCACGCGTCGGGCTGGTAATTCACGGCGTCGATGGTGGCGAGCGCCACTCGCTTCACGTCGAAGCGCGCCGCCCCTCCGCTCCGGTCGATGAGCGAGCCGACGCCGACGACCAGGCCGCCGTGACGCTCCACGCACGCCGCCACCTCGCGCGTGGAGCCGCCCGTGGTGATGACGTCTTCCACCACGAGGCACCGCTCGCCGGGGGAGATCGTGAAGCCGCGGCGCAGCGTCATCACGCCGTTCTCGCGCTCGGCGAACAGCGCGCGCGCGCCGACGGCGCGCGCCACCTCGTGGGACACCGGGATGCCGCCGATGGCCGGCGCCACGACGGCGGTCACGGTGGCGTCGGTGAAGCTCGCGCCGAGGGCCCGCCCGAGCGCTTCCGCGTACTCCGGGTACTGCAGCACGAGGGCAGACTGGAGGTAGACGTCGGAGTGCATGCCCGACGTCAGCTTGAAGTGGCCGTGCATCAGCGCGCCGGTCTTCTCGTACAACGCGAGCACCTCCCGTTCGGTCATGGCATCTCCTGAAGGATCGCGGTGGCGGCGGCTCGTGGATCAGGGGCGGCGATGATCGGACGTCCCACCACGATGTAGTCGGCCCCCGCGCTCACTGCGGCGGCCGGCGTGGCGGTGCGCACCTGGTCGTCGCCACCCGCGCTCATGGCCGGACGGATCCCGGGCGTCACGATCGTGAAGCGTGGGCCGAGGGCGATCCGCAGCGGACGGATCTCGCGCGGTGAGGCGACCACGCCGTCCAGGCCCGCCTCGTGCGCCCGCGTGGCGAGGGCGAGCACGTGGCCTTCCACGGAGCTGGTCACCCCGACCTCGCGCTCGAGCGTCCCGCGGTCGAGGCTCGTGAGGACCGTGACCGCGATCACGAGCGGCCGCGGGCCGCCCGCCGTGGCGGCGCGCGCGGCGTCGGCGGCCGCGCGCATCATGGCGAGGCCGCCGCTGGCGTGGACGTTGAGCATGAACACGCCCATGCGCGTGGCCTCGCGCACCGCGCCCGCCACCGTGTTCGGGATGTCGTGATACTTGAGATCGAGGAACACGCGGTAGCCGCGCTTCTGGGCCGCCTCCACCGCGAGAGGCCCCGCCGCGGTGAATAGCTGCGTCCCGATCTTGCAGCCGCTCACCACGCCGCTCAGCGTGTCGAGGAGCCGCGTGGCGTGATCGAGCGTCTCGACGTCGAGCGCGACGAAGACCTTGTCGTTCATGGGCCTTTCTGGTTGGGGGGCCCTTCGAGGCCCCCCATGTCAGCGGAGCGCAAGGTGATATTCCTGCAGGCTCGTCACACCGAGCTCATCCTTCAACAGCGCCTCGATGGCGCCGATGGCGGCCTGCGCCCCGTCGACGGTGAGGTAGTACGGGATGCCGTGCATTACGGCGGTCCGCCGGATCATCGAGGAGTCCTTCACCGCGCGTCCGTCCTCCGGGGTGTTGACCACCAGGGCGATGTCGCCGCGCTTCATCAGATCGAGCGCGTTCGGACGATAGCCCTCGGCGACCTTGTGGATGACCTCGACGGTCATGCCGTTGCGCTCCAGCACGCGCGCGGTCCCCGTCGTGGCCACGAGCCCGAAGCCCATCTCCACGAGCCGGCGACCGAGCGTCATCACCGCGCGCTTGTCGCGGTTCTTCACGGAGATGAACACCTGACCGCGTGACGGCAGCGCCGATCCCGCCGCGATCTGCGACTTGAGGTACGCGCGCCGGAAGTCGCTGTCGATGCCCATCACCTCGCCCGTCGACTTCATCTCCGGCCCCAGCACGGAATCCACGCCGGGGAACTTCGCGAAGGGGAACACCGACTCCTTCACCGCGATGTACGGCAGCTCCCGCTCCTCCACGCCCGCGATCGACGCCACGGAGTGGCCGAGCATGGCGCGGGTGGCGATCTTCGCCAGCGGCACGCCGATGGCCTTCGACACGAAGGGGACCGTGCGCGACGCGCGCGGATTGACCTCCAGCACGTACGGCACGTCCTGGCGGATGGCGAACTGGACGTTGATGAGGCCGACGACCCCGAGCGCCTTCGCCATGGCCTTGGTCTGGACGCGCAGCGACCGCACCTGCTCCTCGCCCATCGAGTACGGTGGCAGCGCGCAGGCGGCGTCGCCGGAGTGGATCCCCGCCTTCTCGATGTGCTCCATCACGCCGCCGACCACGACGTCGGTGCCGTCGGCCACCGCGTCGACGTCGATCTCCAGCGCGTCCTCCAGGAACTTGTCGACGAGGACGGGATGGTCGGGCGAGACCAGGACCGCCTCGCGCATGTAGTTCACGAGGTCCTCGTGGTCGTGGACGATCCGCATGGCGCGTCCGCCCAGCACGTACGACGGCCGGACCAGGACGGGATAGCCGATCGCGTTCGCGATCTTCTCGGCCTCGGCGAGCGAGCGCGCGGTGTCGCCCGGCGCCTGCACCAGACGCAGGTCGGCGAGCAGCGCGCTGAAGCGCTTGCGATCCTCGGCCCGGTCGATGGCGTCGGGCGACGTCCCCAGGATGGGCACGCCGGCCTGCTGCAGCGGCACGGCGAGCTTGAGCGGAGTCTGTCCGCCGAACTGCACGATCACGCCGAGCGGCCGCTCCTTCTCGACGACGTTCAGCACGTCTTCGAGCGTGAGCGGCTCGAAGTAGAGCCGATCCGAGGTGTCGTAGTCGGTGGAGACCGTCTCCGGGTTGCAGTTGATCATGATCGCCTCCACCCCGAGCTCGCGGAGGGCGAAGGCGGCGTGCACGCAGCAGTAGTCGAACTCGATGCCCTGGCCGATCCGGTTCGGCCCCGAGCCCAGGATGACGACCTTCGGGCGGTCCGTGCGCGGCGCCTCGTCCTCCTCCTCGTACGTCGAGTAGAGGTACGGGGTGTGGGCGACGAACTCCGCCGCGCACGTGTCCACGGTCTTGAACGTGGCCACGATGCCATGCTCGCGACGCAGCGCGCGCACGTCCGCTTCCGTCGAACCGGCGAGCGTGGCGATGCGACGATCGGCGAACCCGAGCTGCTTGGCGCGGCGGAGGACGGACGGATCGGCGAGGGCGTCGGTCCGGATGTCGCGCTCGAACTCGACGATCTCGCGCATGTTCTCGAGGAACCACGGGTCGATCTTCGTCAGCTCGTGGATCTCGCGGGTCGTCATGCCGGCGCGGTACGCGTCGCCGACGGCGAACAGGCGGTCGGGCGTGGGCACGCCGAGGAGACGACGCAGCTCGTCGGCGCCGAGTGCGCGGTCGAGTCCCAGCGACCAGCGATCGGCTTCGAGCGAGCGGATCGCCTTCTGCAGCGCTTCCTTGAACGTCCGCCCGATGGCCATGGCCTCGCCGACGGACTTCATCTGGGGACCGAGCGTGCGGTCGGCCTCGGGGAACTTCTCGAAGGCCCAGCGCGGGAACTTCACCACGCAGTAGTCGAGCACGGGCTCGAACGACGCCGGCGTCTCGCGCGTGATGTCGTTCGGGATCTCGTCCAGCGTGTAGCCGACGGCGAGCTTGGCCGCGATCTTGGCGATCGGGAATCCGGTGGCCTTCGACGCCAGCGCCGACGAGCGGGAGACGCGCGGGTTCATCTCGATGACCACCATCCGCCCGTCGTCGGGATTCACCGCGAACTGGATGTTGGAGCCGCCGGTCTCGACGCCGATCTCGCGGATGATCGCGACGGCGGCGTCGCGCATCACCTGGTACTCCTTGTCGGAGAGCGTCTGGGCGGGCGCGACGGTGATGGAGTCGCCCGTGTGCACGCCCATCGGGTCGACGTTCTCGATGGAGCAGATGATGACGACGTTGTCGGCGAGGTCGCGCATGACCTCGAGCTCGAACTCCTTCCACCCGATCACCGACTCCTCGATGAGGACGCTCGAGACCGGCGACTGAGCCAGGCCCCAGCGCACCGCGCCCTCCAGCTCCTCCGCGTTCCACGCGATGGACCCGCCGCTGCCGCCGAGCGTGAACGACGGCCGGATGATGGCGGGATAGCCGACGCGCGCGACGATGGCGCGCGCGTCCTCGAGCGCGGACGCCTGCCCCGAGCGCGGCAGCGCGAGCCCCAGCGACTCCATGGCGCGCTTGAACAGCTGACGGTCCTCGGCCTTCTTGATGGCGGGGAGCTTGGCCCCGATCATCTCC
>JBKPPN010000322.1:0-7389 GCA_046733575.1 Candidatus Methylomirabilota bacterium
GTGCTCTGCTGCAGCTCGGCGTAGAGCCGCGCGCTCTCCTTCGCCACGCCGGCGCCGAGGTCGGCGATCTGGCCGAGGATGCGCTGGTTGGCGTCCGCCCACAGCGCCACGGTCTCCACGGCAGTGGTGGCGAACTTCATCGGATCCGGAGTCTGCTTCACGTCTGTCATGCGTCTTGCCTCCTGCGCTGGGGCGGGGCCCGTCGGCGGCTTTTCCGCGCTCAGTCCGCGTCCCGCTGTCGGCTTCTTTTTTCTGGCCACGGCATCCACGCTAACGCGCCGCGTTAGGATCGTCAAGAGAATTATCGCGGTGCGTCATGGCAGCCGTGGTAAGTGAGACGCGCGCCAAACCCGGGACGGTCGGCGACGGAGGAAAGGTCATGGCTGACGAGACGTTAGCCCGGATGTTCTGGAGTCGCGTCGAAAGGTCCGGCGATCGGCCGGCGCAGCAACTGAAGCGCGACGGGACGTGGGTGACGCTGACGTGGCGGAACGTCGGCGAGGTCGTCCGCGAGGTTGCGCTCGGGCTCATCGCGCTGGGCCGGCAGAAGGGCGACGCGGTGGCGATCCTGTCCGCCAGTCGCGCCGAGTGGGTGCAGGCCGACTTCGCGATCCTGACCGCGGGCTGCGTCACGGTTCCCATCTACCCGACGTATCCTCCCGATCTCATCGCCTTCGTCGTGAACGACTCGCAGGCGCGCACGCTGATCGTCGAGGATCCCGCCCAGCTCGCCAAGGCACTCGACGCCCGGCCGAAGATGGACGCGCTGGAGCACATCATCGTGCTGACCGGCTACGATGCGCAGCAGCCGCCGGAGATGGTCCGGACGTGGGAGACGCTGCGCCGTCTCGGCCGCGACAGCGCCGACGCGCAGCGCTCCACGCTGGCCGATCGGGTCGCCTCGACGCGGGCCGACGACGTCGCGACGATCGTCTACACGTCGGGGACGACCGGCAATCCCAAGGGCGTCGTGCAGACGCACGCCAACCACATGGCGGCGCTCGCGGCGTCGGGGACGGCGACGCCGGTGCAGGAGGGCTGGGTTCACCTGCTCTTCCTGCCCCTCGCACACTCGTTCGCACGGCTCGAGTCCTTCCTGGGCGTCTACCACGGGCTCACCACCGCGTTCGCGGAGAGCCTCGACGCGCTCAGCGAGAACCTTCGCGCGGTGCGTCCGCACTTCATCTGCAGCGTCCCACGCGTCTACGAGAAGGTCTACGCGAAGGTCATGGCGGGTGCGGAAGCGGGCTCGCCCGTGAAGCGGAAGATCTTCCGGTGGGCGATGGACGTCGGTCGGCAGGTGAGTCGGCGGCAGCAGGCGCGCACGCCGATCCCCGCGGGCCTGGCCATGCGCCGCGCGGTGGCGCAGAAGCTCGTGTTCTCCAAGCTGCAGGCGGCGCTCGGCGGGCGTTTGCAGTGGGCGGTGTCCGGAGGCGCGCCGCTCTCGCGCGAGATCGCGGAGTTCTTTCACGCCGCCGGCGTCCTCGTGCTCGAAGGCTACGGCCTCACCGAGACATGCCCCGTGCTGACGTTCAATCGTCCGGATCACTACAAGTTCGGGACGGTCGGCCAGGCGCTGCCCGGCGTGGAAGTGAAGATCGCGGCCGACGGCGAGATCCTGGCGCGGGGACGCAACGTCGCCACGCGAGGGTACTTCAAGCAGCCCGCCGCGACGGCCGACGCCTTCGACGCCGACGGCTGGTTCCACACCGGCGACATCGGCGTGCTCGATCCGGAGGGCTTCCTGTCCATCACCGACCGGAAGAAGGACCTCATCGTCACCGCGGGCGGCATGAACATCGCTCCGCAGAACATCGAGAACCTGCTCAAGACCGATCCGTTCGTGAGCCAGGTGATGGTGTACGGCGATCGCAAGCCGTATCCCGTGGCCCTCATCACGCTCAGTCCCGAGGAGCTGGCGAAGTTCGCGCGCGAGGAGGGACTGCTCGGCTCCGACACGCGCGTGATCGTCACGCACCCGAAGGTGCGCCAGCGCGTGGAGCGCGTCGTCGAGGAGAAGAACACGCACCTGCAGTCGTACGCGAAGATCAAGAAGTTCATCGTCCTCGCCGACGATTTCACGCAGGACGGCGGCGAGCTCACGCCGACGTTGAAGGTGAAGCGTAGGGTCGTGTCCGAGAAGTATCGCGAGAGCATCGAGGAGCTCTACCGCTCGTGACCCGCGTCGGGATCGACGTCGGAGGCACGTTCACAGATCTCGTGGCGTGGGACGCGTCGGGACGGGTGAGCTCGTGCAAGGTGCCGACGACGCCCGCCGATCCCGCGCGCGGCGTGGTGGCGGGTCTCGACGTCCTCGCCGCCGACACCGCGCCGCCGACGTCGCTCGCGCACGGCACGACGGTGGTGACCAATGCGATCGTGGAGCACCGCGGCGCGCGCGTCGGCCTCGTCACCACGCGCGGGTTTCGCGACGTTCTGGAGATCGGGCGCCAGAGCCGCGCGCATCTCTACCACTTGCACCTGCCGCCCAAGCCGGAGCCGCTCGTGCCCCGACGGCTGCGTCTCGAGATCAGCGAGCGCGTGTCCGCGGACGGCACGGTGCTGCAGGCGCTGGCCGGGGACGAGATCGCGCAGCTGGTGGAGACGTTCCGGCGTGAGGGCGTCGACAGCGTCGCCGTGTGTCTGCTCCACGGATACGCCAACCCGCACCACGAGCAGGCCCTCAAGGCGGCGCTTGCCTCGCACGTCGGGCACGTGTCGATCGCCAGCGAGATCAACGCGGAGTTCCGCGAATACGAGCGCACGTCGACCACCGTGCTCAACGCCATGGTGGCGCCGCTCGCGGGACGCTACGTCGACAACCTCCGCGCGGCGTTGCGCGCGCGCCCCACCACGGCCGGCGGGGAGCTGCCCGTTCATCTCCTGAACTCCGCGGGCGGGATGATGTCGATCGACGCCGCGCGGGCGCGTCCGCTCGCCATGGCGATGTCGGGGCCAGCCGCGGGCGTGGCGGCCGCGGCGCACGTCGCGCGGAGCCTCGGCCTCGGCCGTGCCCTCGCGTTCGACATGGGGGGCACGACGACCGACGTCTGTGTGATCGCGGACGGCGAGGCCGAGACGGGCGCGCAGCGCCGCATCGGCGGCTATCCCGTGCGACTGCCGATGGTCGCGGTGGAGTCGATCGGCGCGGGAGGCGGATCGATCGCGTACGTCGACGTCGCCGGGGCGCTGAAGGTCGGCCCGCGCAGCGCCGGCGCGGTGCCCGGTCCGGCCTGCTACGGAGCGGGCGGCACCGACCCCACCGTGACCGACGCGAATCTGCTGCTGGGCTACCTCGATGCCGATCGCGTGTACGGCGGCACCATCCGCCTCGACCGCGGTCGTGCGGAGGCGGCGCTCGAGCCGCTCGCGCGACGTTTCGGCTTCAGCCTCCTCGAGGCGGCGCAGGGCGTCGTCGACGTCGCCAACGCCAACATGCTGCGGGCCCTCCGGCTCGTGTCCGTCCAGCGCGGCCACGACCTCCGCGACTTCACGCTCATCGCGTACGGCGGCGCGGGACCGTTGCACGCCGGCGCGCTCGCGACGATGGCGGGCATCCGCCGCGTGGTGGTGCCAGCGCATTCCGGCGCCTTCTCCGCGCTCGGCTGTCTCGTCTCGCCGCTCCGCTACGACGCAGTGCAGACGTTCCGCGCGCGCCTCGACTCCTGGGACGTCAAGCCGATCCAGGATCGCTTCGAGACGCTCGCGGCGCAGTGCCTGGCCCCGCTCGAGTCGGAAGGCATCCCGCGCGCGAGCATCACCGTCGACCGTCGCGCGGATCTCCGCTACACCGGTCAGAACTACGAGCTCGAGGTCCCATTCGATGCCGATCCCGTCGGCCTTCGCGGGACGTTCGAGAGCCGTCACCGTGCGCTGTACGGCTACGCGACCGGGGAGAGCGTGGAGTGCGTCAACCTTCGCGTCGTCGCCCGGGTGGCGCGGGTGGGCGACGAGCTGCCGCGCGTGGAACCGACCGGCGGCGATGGACCACGCGGCACCCAGCGCGCGCACTTCTCCGCGTCACCGGACGTCGCGATGGCCGTGTACGATCGCGCGTCCCTTCGCCCGGGGGTCGCCATCGCGGGTCCGGCCACCATCGAGGACGCGTGGTCCACCACCATCGTCTATCCCGGGCAGCGATGCTCCGTCGACGTCTTCGGCAACCTGACCATCGAAGCCTGAAGGTGACCGGCATGAATCCCGTGACCCTCGAAGTCGTGCGCAACGCGCTCTACGCCATTGCCGAGGAGATGAGCGTCATCGTCATGCGCTCCGCGCGGTCGCCCTTGCTGAAGGAGGCGGGCGACCTCTCCTCCGCGCTCACCGACGCCGAGGGTCGCCTCATCGCGCAGGGTCGCGACATCCCCATTCACATGGGGGTGATGGGCTTCACGGTGAAGGAGTTCCTCAAGCGCGTGCCCGCCCATCGTCTCCGCGAGGGCGACGTGTGGTTCATGAATTTGCCCGAGGTCGGCGGGAACCACCTGCCCGACGTGAAGGCGCTGCGGCCCGTGTTCGCGGGCGGGCGGCTGATCGCCTTCGCCATCAACCTGGCGCACTGGGCCGACATCGGCGGCGCCGTCCCGGGCAGCTACGTGCCGTGGGCCACCGAGTGTTACCAGGAGGGCATGCGGCTGTCCCCGGTGCGTCTCTTCACCGCGGAGGGACCGGACCGGGAGAAGATCGATCTCGTGCTGTCGAACGTGCGCGGCCGCGACGAGCGCGAGGGCGACATGTTCGCGCAGTACGCCGCTGACGACGTGGCGGCGCGTCGCTCCGCGGAACTGGTCGCGCGCTACGACGCCGACACGGTCGTCGCGTGCTTCGCGGCGCTCCAGCGCGAGTCCGAGCACCAGATGCGCGCCGCGCTGCGCGCGCTTCCCGACGGCGTCTGGGAAGGCGAGGACTGGCTCGACGACGACGGCGTGGACCACGATCCCGTGCGGGTGAAGGTGCGCGTCGAGATTCGAGGCGACGAGGCGACCTTCGATTTCACGGGCACGGCGCCCGAGGTGCGCGGCCCCGTGAACACCACGTACTACATCGCGTGCTCGGCGGTGTACTACGCGATGAAAGCGCTCATCGCGCCGGACGTGCCTCCCAACGACGGATGCTACCGACCTCTTCGCGTCATTGTCCCCGAGGGCACGCTCCTGAATCCCGCCCCCGACCGACCCGTGGTGGGCGGGAATCACGAGACGTCGCAGCGAGTCGTCGACGCTGTGTTCAAGGCGCTCGCGCCCGCGATCCCCGATCGCATCGCCGCCGGCGGGACGACGACGTCGGGCGTCGTGATCATCGGCACGCGCGTCGACGGCCGGTGGAACATCCTCTACGAGGTCCACGGAGGAGGCGAGGGCGCCACGGCGTTTCGCGACGGCGCCAACGCGATCCGCTGCCACATGTCGAACGTCATGAACACGCCATCGGAGGTCGTCGAGAGCGAGTACCCCGTGATGATCGACGAGCACGCGCTGCGTCCGGCGTCGGGCGGAGCGGGCGAGCACCGGGGCGGACTGGGGTTCCGACGCGCGTATCGCTTCCTCGCGCCCGAAGCGACCGTCACCACCATGCTGGAGCGGCGCGTGGTTCCGCCCTGGGGCGTCCGTGGCGGTGGCGACGGCGCGCCGTTCCGCGTTCGCCTCAACCCCGGCGCGGGGGAGCAGCTCGTGCGAGGCAAGGAGACGCTGGTCGTCAAGCGGGGCGACGTGCTGCTGATCGAGACGTGTGGCGGAGGCGGGTACGGCGACGCTGCCGCGCGTCCGGCCGACGCCGTGCAGCGGGATCGCGACGAGGGATACATCTGAACGCGGTCCTCGAAGGCCGCGTGGCCGTCGTGACGGGCGCCAGCCGCGGCCTCGGCCGGGCCATCGCATGTGCGCTCGGCGCCGCGGGCGCCGCCGTGGTCGCCGCGGGTCGCGCAGCGGCCGAGCTGGACGAGACCGCGCACCTGATCGAAGCGGCCGGAGGTCGTGCGGTGGCGCTCATCACCGACGTGACGAGCTATCCCGCCGTGGAGGCGCTCATGGGGCGCGCGATCGCCGACCTCGGGCGCCTCGACATCGTGGTGAACAACGCCGGCGTCGCGAAGGTCGCGCCGCTGGTCGAGATGTCTCCCGAGGACTGGCACGCGTTGCTCGCGGTGAACCTCACCGGCACCTTCTATGGCTGTCGCGCCGCCGGGCCGCACCTGATCGCGCAGCGTTCGGGCAAGGTGATCAACGTCGCCTCGGTGCTGGGTGGGGTGGGCCTCCCGGGCTACACCGTCTACGGAGCGACGAAGGGCGGCGTGATCGCGCTCACGCGGACGCTCGGCGTGGAGTGGGCGCGCCACAACGTCCAGGTGAACGCCATCGCACCGGGATGGTTCGCGACCGACATGACCCACGACGCGTTTGCCGATCCGCGCATCAACGAAAGACTGACCCGCGACATCCCCGCCCGTCGCATCGGCCGCGCGGAGGAGATCGGACCGCTCGCGGTCTACCTGGCGTCGTCGGGCTCGGACTTCATGACGGGCCAGACGGTGTTCCTCGACGGCGGCCACTCCGCGGCGTAGCGCGCACGCGGCTGGAACGAGGCCAATCGGCCTGCGTGAACGGGGTCCACCCCACGTGACGCGTTGCCGCGGACGAGGGCGTCGCGTAGATTGACGACGTGAAAGCCGCGCTCCTGCGTCGTCCGCGCGAGCTCAGCATCGAAGACACCACCATGGGAGAGCCCCACGCCGACGAGGTCATCGTCCGCGTGCGCATGGCGGGCCTGTGCGGCACGGACTTCCGGATCTGGAGCGGCGATCGTCCCGTCGCCTATCCGCGCATCATGGGGCACGAGCTGATCGGGACGGCGGAGCAGGTGGGTCGCGAGGTCACGCGCGTGCGCGCGGGTGACCGGGTCGCCGTCGAGCCGAACTACTCGTGCGGGCGGTGTCCGCTCTGCCGGGAGGGCAATCGGAACCTGTGCCTGCAGCGGACGGCGATCGGCATCGACGTCGACGGCGGCTTCGCCGAGCTGGTGCGTGTTCCCGAGCGATGCTGCTGGCCCCTGCGCGGTGAGCTCGCGGACGTCGATGTCGTCGTCGTCGAACCGCTCGCCGTCGTCCTCCGCGCGGTGAACCGCGGCGTTCCTCGTCGAGGCGATACCGCCGCCGTGCTGGGCGCGGGGACGCTCGGGCTGCTGGCCGCGCAGCTGCTGCAGCTACGCGGAGCGCGCGTGCTGATGGTGAGCCGGACGGCGCGACGGTTTGCGCTCGCGCGTCACCACGGCGCCGAGGCGTGCCACGCCCTGACGGATGGTCCGCTGTCCGAGGCCGCTGGCGCCTTCTCGGGACGGGAAGGCGTCGACCTCGTGGTCGAAACGGCGGGCACCCCCGACGCGGTCGCGCAGGCC
>JBKPPN010000323.1:0-8401 GCA_046733575.1 Candidatus Methylomirabilota bacterium
GTGATCATCGGCGCGACGCTCATCGGCGTGGCGCTGTTCCTCGCCTACGAGAACTACTCGCTGCTGATCGGGGAGAGCACGTCACCCGAGACGCAGGCGGCCATCCGTCGCGTCATCGAGAGCGATCCCGCCGTCGCGCGCGTGGTCACGATCCGGACGCTGCACCTGGCGCCGGAGGAGATCGTGGTGGCGGCCACGGTGGACTTCCGCGACGAGCAGTCCGTTCCCGACGTCGAGGCGGCCGTCCCGCGCATCCATGCCGAGATTCGCCGGGCGGTGCCGGAGGCGCGCTTCATCTCCATCGAGCCCGCCACGGCGCGCGCGGACACTCAGCGGGTGGCGTGACGGCTGCGACGGAACATCGCGGCGATCTCGACGAGACCGCCCGGAAGCAGGAGCACGATCAGCACGAAGAGCGCGCCGAAGATGAGCAGGTGGAAGTCCACCCAGCGCACCGCCAGGTATTCCTTCAAGAAAACGTAGAACGCGGCGCCCAGCACGGGGCCGTGCAGCGTGCCCACCCCGCCGATGAAGGCGATGAGGACGGCGTCGAACGTCCACTGCGGGGTGAAGACGTGCTGCGGATAGTAGCTGATGTGATAGAACGCGAAGACCCCGCCCGCCAGCCCCGCCAGCGCGGTGGACAGCGCGAACGCCGACAGCTTCACGCCGAGCGCGCCCACGCCCGACGCTTCCGCCGCGTCCTCGTCCTCGCGCACGGCCTGCATCCCGAGGCCGAGCCGCGATCCCGTCATGGCCGCCGTGACGACCACGGTGAGCGCGGCGACGCCGAGCGCCAGCCAGTAGCGGTCGACGAGCCGATAGGTGGCGATGGCGGGACCGGGAAGGCTCGAGATCTCGGGCAGCACGTTGCCGACCGTGATGCGTGAGATCTCGCCGAGCGCCAGCGTGCCGATGGCGAAGTACGCACCGCGCAGCCGGAACGCGGCCACGCCGATGGCGAGGGCCACCGCGGTGGCGAGTGCCGCCCCGGCGACCATCGCGAGGAGAATCGGCGTGCCGCCGAGCCACAGCGTGCGCGCCACCAGGGCCCCGATGCCGAAGAACGCCGCATGTCCGAGGTTCACCTGGCCGGCGTAGCCGCCCATGATGTTCCAGCTCTCCGCCAGCGCCACGGCGAGCAGCACGAGGAAGAAGAAGTTGAGCACGTCGTCGCGACGGGTGGTCACGGGAACGAGCGCGAGCAGGGCCAGCGCGGCGAGGACGATGAGCGCGCGCCGCCGCTCGCCGCGACGGCTCATGACTTCCCGAACAGTCCCTGCGGACGGACGACCAGCACGACGAAGAAGATGACCAGCCCCACGACCTCGCGATAGGCGCCTCCCACGAGCGCCGCGCTGATCGCCTCCGCCACGCCGAGCACGATTCCCCCCACGAACGTGCCGATCATCGAGCCGAGACCGGCCAGCACGATGACGATCAAGGCCTTGAGCGTCCACTCCAGGCCGATCGACGGACTGATCGAGTAGCCGACGGCGATCAGCGTGCCGGCCGCGCCCGCGAGGCCGGTGCCCAGCGCGAAGGCGAGCAGGTACGCGCGACGCACGTCGATGCCGGCGAGCAGGGCCGCCTGCCAGTCCTCGGCCGTGGCGCGAATGGCCTTGCCCCAGCGCCAGCGACGGAGCAGGAGCTCGAGCCCGAGCGTGAGCGCGAAGGCGAGCACGAGGCTCCCGAGACGTACGAGCGGGATCGCGATCGGTCCCACCGTCACGACGCTGCCCGCGTACGACGTGGTGATCGACCGCTCGTCCGCCGTCCAGAGCTTCACCGCGAGCGCCTGCAGGGCCAGCGCGACCCCGAAGCCGATGAGCAGCGAGTTCTTCACGCGGCGCTCCTCGTCGGCGCGCACGACGAAGGCGAACAGCCCCGCGTAGAGCACGACCCCGGCCACTAGCGCGGCGGGCACGGTGAGGAGTAGGCCGAGGAACGGATCGAGCGCACCCAGCGTCACGAGCCAGAAGGTGGCGTAGCCGCCGAGCATGATCAGCTCGCCGTGCGCGACGTTGAGCACCTTCATGACGCCGAACACGAGCGAGAGTCCCGTGGCGGCCAAGCCGTAGAGCCCGCCGATGAGGATCCCGAGCACGATCTGCTGGACGACGATCGTCACGAGGCGAGATCGCTCACGCGAGCGGACCGAGATAGGCGCGCCGCACGTCGGGATCGTCGAGCAGCGCCTGGCTCGCCGCCTCGCGCGTGACGCGGCCGCTCTCCAGGATGCAGGCGCGACGGGCGAGCGTCAGCGCGGCGCGCACGTTCTGCTCGGCGAGGAAGATGGCCACCCCGCTGCGCGCGATGTCCTCCAGCGCCGCGAAGATCCCTTCGACCACGCGGGGGGCCAGCCCGAGCGACGGCTCGTCGAGAATGAGCAGGCGCGGCTGCGTCATGAGCGCGCGACCGATCGCCACCATCTGCTGCTGGCCGCCCGAGAGCGCGCCGACGAGCTGGGCGCGGCGCTGCGCGAGCACGGGGAACAGCGCGTACACGCGCTCGAGCGCCGCCGTGGCTCCCGCGCGCGTGCGTGGCGCAAATGCGCCCAGCCCGAGGTTGTCCTCCACGCTCATGCGCGAGAAGAGTCGTCGCCCCTCGGGGACCATGGCGATCCCGCGCTCGACGATGGTGTGGGCCCGGACGCGCGCGAGGTCGGCACCGTCCCAGCGGATGCTCCCCGCGCGTGGACGCAGCAATCCCGTGATGCACCGGAGCAGCGTGGTCTTGCCCGCGCCGTTCGGACCGAGGAGCGCCACCATCTCCGCGGGCGGGATCGTCAGCGTCACGCCCGCGAGCACGTGGAACTCGCCGTAGCCCGCGGCCAGGTCCGAGACCTCGAGCACGACTATCTGGTCGCCGTCCCGAGGTACACGTCGATGACGTTCTGATCGGCCGCGACCGCGTGCGGCGCGCCCTCGGCGATCTTCTCGCCCGCGCTCAGCACGACCAGCCGGTCGGCGAGATCCATGAGCGCCCACACGATGTGCTCGACCATGAGCACCGTCACGCCGTCGTCGCGGAGGCGACGGATGAGGCCCATCGCGGTCTCGGTCTCGGCGGGATTGAGCCCGGCCATGAACTCGTCGAGCAGCAGCACGCGCGGGCCGGTGGCCAGCGCACGGGCCAGCTCGAGACGCTTGCGGTCGACGAGCGTCAGCGACGCGGCGTGCACGCGGCTCCGACCGTGGAGCCCCACCAGGCCGAGGAGGCGCTCCGCTTCGGCCTCCGCGCGCGACGCGTGACGTCGACGTCCGTAGAGGAGACCGACGAGGACGTTGTCGTGCGCGGTCAGGCCCGCGAACGGACGGACGAGCTGGAACGTGCGCGCGATGCCGTGCGCGCACACGCGGTGGGCGGCGAGGCCGCCGATCGAGTGCCCATCGAGGACGACCCGGCCGGTGTCGGGCGCGAGCGCGCCGGTGATGACGTTGAACAGCGTGGTCTTGCCCGAGCCGTTCGGCCCCATCACGCCGATCAGCTCACCCTCGGCGAGGTCGAAGCTCACGTCGTGGACGGCGCGCACGCCGCCGAACGACTTGCCGACGTGCGCGACCTCGAGCAGCGGCAAGAGCGACTAGCCGACATGGGGGGCCCGACGCCCCCCAAGCCCCCCGGCTCGGAAACGGCGCGGCTTGGCCGCGCCGTCCCTCGGGTTACCGGGACACACTCCTAGCGCTTCGCGAAGGGCGGAGCCGGGTACGCCACCGGCGCCGTGGCGGACTCCTTCGGCCAGATCAGCTCCTGCTTGCCGTTCAGCCACTGCACGAAGACCGCCTGCACGATGCCGGTGCCGTCGGGACGGAACTTCACGGGGCCGATCACCGTCGTCATGTCCGTGGCCGCGATGGCGTCGCGCACCTTGTCGCGATCCGTCGCGCCCGCCTTGCTCACGGCCGCGGCGAGGATCTGCACGCACGCGTAGGCGGGACCGACGATGGGATCGGCGGGACGCTGCGCCTTCTTCATGTGCGCCTCGTTGAGCTCCTTCACGCCCGGCGCACGGAATGCGTGATGCCAGCCCGGACCGAGGATGACGTCGTCGCCGTCCTTGCCGAGGTTCTTGGACCACACGGGCGGATCCGGCGCCCGGATCAGCATCAGGAGCTTCGGGCTGTAGCCGAGCTCCTTCATCTGCTTGACCATCGTCATGCCGTCGGGCGGTGTCGGAAGCCCGAACACCGCCTCGGCGTTCGCGGCCTTGGCCTTCAGGATGAGATCGGAGAAGTCCTTCGCGCCCGGCGCGTACTCGCCCGTGTAGGCCATCTGGAAGCCGGCGCTCTTGCCCGCTTCCGCCCACGCCGCCGCCATCTCGCGGCCCCAGTCGGTCTTCTCCTCGAAGAGCGCCGCCGTCTTGGGACGGTCGTTGCCGAGAGAGAGGAAGAGATCGCGCGTCATCACGGCGATGTCCGGCGATTTCCAGAACGGGGAGAACAGGTACTTGAAGCCTTGCTCGTGGACCTTCTTCAGCGCGAACGCCACGCCGAGGTACGGCGTCTTGTTCTTCTCGGCCACCGAGGCCGCGGCCGCGTGCAGGTCCGATCCGAAGCCGCCGAGGTACGCGACGACGCCCTGGCCGGCGAGGGTCTCGAGACGGGCGACGGTCTTGGTGGCGTCGGACTCGTCGTCGAGGATGGTGAGCTCGATGGGGATCTTCTTGCCGCCGACGCTGACGCCGCCCGCCGCGTTGATCGCCTCGACGCCCAGCTCGTAGCCCATGCGCACCTGCGCGCCGCCGCCGCCGTAGCGACCCGTGAGCGGCACCACCGCGCCGACCTTCAATCCCTGCGCGACGGCCGGCGCCGGCACGAGGCCGAGCGTCAGCGCCATCGCGGCCACCACGACGCCCCACGCGGATCGCCTCATCGCCATCCTCCGTCGGCCGATCGATCGAACGCGCGCTCACGATAGCACAGGGCTTCGGGTACTCTCGGACCCATGCCCAGCGTCGAACGCGAGCTGCTCTACCAGGAAACGCGCGCGTCGGGACACGGTGACGAGCTGCGCTGGATGATCGTGCGCGAGAGGTTCCGGCACCCCGACACCGGGCGGGACGAGACGCGCGCCGTCATCCGGCATCCCGGCGTCGTCGTGATCGTCGCGATGCCGTCGGCCGACGAGATCCTGCTCGTGCGGCAGTACCGTCACGCCGTCGGCGCGGCGCTGTGGGAGGTTCCGGCCGGAACACTGAGCGGACGCGAGGGCGACGGCGTCGTCGTCTCCGACGAGCGGCCCGAGGACTGCGCGGCCCGCGAGCTGGAAGAGGAGACGGGGTGGCGCGCGGGACGGCTCGACATGATCGGAATGTGCTATCCCATGCCGGGCGGCAGCGACGAGCGGCTCCACGTCTTCGTCGCACGCGATCTGCGGCCCGGCACGCAGGCGCTCGATCCCGGCGAGGCGATCGGCGAGGTGCGCGCCGTGCACGTGCGCGACGTCTTGCGGATGATCGGGACGGGCGAGATCGCCGACGGCAAGACGGTCAGCGCCATGCTCTACGCGCTCAGCGCGGGTGTCGTGTCGCCGTCCTTGCTCGACGGCACGGGCCGCGTGAGCGCTTGACAACCCCGCGCGAACCACGAAGAGTCGTCGTCATGAGGCACGTCGGCTCGATGTCGCGGCTGCTGCCCGTGCTGCTGATCGCGTGCGCGCTCACGTGCGTCGCGTCGCCGTCGCTCGCCGCGCCCGAGGGCACGCTGACGATCGGCATGCACTTCACGCCGGTGACGCGCTGGCTCGACCCGGCGGAGGGCGAGAGCACGATCACGCCGTACCTGCTGCTCTACGCCATCCACGACGCGCTCGTGAAGCCGATGCCCGGCACGCTGTCCGGGCCCAGCCTCGCAGAGTCGTGGTCGATGGCGAAGGACGGGCTCAGCGCCGACTTCACGCTGCGGTCGGCGAAGTTCCACAACGGCGATCCCGTCACCGCCGACGACGTGAAGTTCTCCTTCGAGCGGTACCGCGGCGGCGCGGCGAAGATCCTCAAGGACACGGTGAAGGAGATCCAGACCCCGGCGCCCAATCGCGTGCGCTTCGTCTTCAAGGAGCCGTGGCCGGACTTTCCCGCCTTCTACGGGACGTTCGTGGCGAGCGCGGGCTGGGTCGTGCCCAGGAAGTACGTGGAGCGCGTGGGCGAGGACGCCTTCCGCAAGGCGCCCGTCGGGGCGGGACCGTACAAGGTGGTGAGCTTCAATCCCGGCGTGGAGCTCGTCGTGGAGGCGTTCGAGGGCTACTGGCGCAAGGTCCCGTCGATCAAGCGGATCGTGTTCCGCAGCCTGCCCGACGAGACGGCGCGCGCCGCCGCGCTGAAGAACGGCGAGATCGATCTCGCGATGCTCCTGTCGGGACCGACGGCGCACGACATCCGTCGCACGGCAGGGATGAAGCTCGTCGCGCCGCTCCTGGGAATCTTCTGGCTCGATTTCCCCGACCAGTGGGATCCGAAGTCGCCGTGGGCCGACAAGCGCGTGCGTCTCGCCGCCAGCCTGGCCGTCGACCGGCAAGCGCTCAACGAGGCGGAGACGATCGGGCTCTCGCGGCCCGTGGGCAGCACGGTCCCGCGTGACTTCGAGTTCGCGCTGCCCTTCGAGCCGCCTGCGTTCGATCCCAAGCGCGCCCGACAGCTCCTCGCCGAGGCCGGCTATCCCAACGGCTTCGACGCCGGCGACCTCGCGCCGTTCCCGCCCTACAACGCGATGGGCGAGGCGATCCAGGGCTGGCTGCAAGCCGTCGGCATCCGCACCCGGATGCGCACGATGGAGCGCGGCGCCTTCATGACGGCGTGGCGTGAGAAGAAGCTCCACGGCGTGGTCCTGACCATCAGCGGGGTTTCCGGCAACGCCGCGACACGCCTGGAGTCGTTCGTGACCCGGAACGGCGCGTTCGCGTACGGCTCGCTTCCCGAGGTCGACGATCTGTTCCGACGTCAGGCGCGCGAGCTCGACAAGAAGAAGCGCGAGGCGCTCCTGCACCAGATCCAGCGCATCCTGCACGACCAGGTGATCCAGGCGCCGATCTACCACCTGGGTTTCCCCATCGGTGTCGGACCGCGCGTGGACGACGTCCTGGCCAGCGCGATTCCCGGGTTCTACCTCTCACCGTACGAAGATCTCAAGCTGAAGCGGCCATGAGTCGCGGAGGATCGCTCGCCACGTGGCGTCGCGACGCGGTCAAGCGCCTGCGCGACGTGCGGAAGTCGACGCTGGCGGTGGTCGCGCAGGTGCCCGAGCCCGAGATCCTGCGTCCGCGCACGCAGGACCGGTGGTCGGTGAAGGACACCCTCGCGCACCTCCTGAGCTGCGACGAGGAGACGGTGCGCAGGCTCGCCCTCATCGAGCGCGGCCGCGGCGACCGGATCCAGTGGTTCGAGAGCATGGCCGACGCCGACCGCTTCAACGCGCGGACCGTGGCTCGCCTGCGCAGCGTCGGCCTGAAGACGATCCTGCGCCGCATGGACGCCGCGCGCACGGAGGTCATCGACCGCCTGCAACGATTGCCCCTCGCGTCGCTCCGCGATCCCTCGCACGCCTATCCCGTCGTCGAGTGGCTGCCGACGCCGGGCTGGACGCACGAGCGCGATCACATGAGCGAGGTCAAGGCGTGGTGGCGTGAGCACGGCGCGGCATCGAACGCGAAGACCCGCTCGCCCGGGCGTGCATCGACACGGCGCCGACGCCGCGCGCCAACACGGCGGTCACGAACCTCGTCGCGCTGACTCGCGCCCGGTCGGCGTTCGGGCCCGAATCCCTTACTCGATCACGCGGTCGGCCCGCAGCAGCACCGAGGGCGGCACCGTCAGTCCGAGCGCGCGCGCCGTCTTCTGGTTCACGACCAGCTCGAACCGCGTCGGCTGCTCCACGGGGAGGTCGGCCGGCTTCGCCCCCTTCAGGATCTTGTCGACGTAGGTGGCGGTGCGACGACGGATGTCGCTCACGCTCGCCCCGTACGACATCAGGACGCCGGCCTCCGCGAACTGGTCCAGGATCGCGACGGACGGCAGCCGGCTGCGCTCCGTCGATTCCGCAATCTGGCGGGCCGACACGGGCAGGTTCGCCATCACGATGACCGCCGCCACCCGCTGCTTCCTCAATCCCGCCACCGCCCCGCTCATCTCGCGGACGAGCTCGAGCCGCTTCGCGGACAGCTCGGAGGCCAGGTTGGTGAGTCCGGTCACGTTGCCGCCCGGACGTGCCAGACTCGCCACGAGGCCGGTCGCCACCGGGTCGCCGGCCGACGCCATGACGATCGGGATCGTGGCGGTCGCGTTCTTCGCCGCCCGCACGGCCGGCGTGAACTCGGCCACGATCACGCTCACCTTGGCGCGCACGAGCTCGGCAGCGAGCGCGCTCGCCCGCTCGGTGCTGCCATCCGCCGATCGCCACTCGACGAC
>JBKPPN010000324.1:0-3987 GCA_046733575.1 Candidatus Methylomirabilota bacterium
TCCTGCATCCGCTCGGCGGCTTCCAACACGTCGCTCGACCGCAGGCCTCGCGCCGCGAGCTCCTTCGCGACGCGACGCAGGTAGCCCGCCGCGCCCGCGCGTCCGAGCACACCGTGATTCGGGATCTGGCCCTGCACGAAGAGCTTCAGCGTGCGTCCGTCCGGGCTCGCGATGTCCGTCAGCTTGCCCGACCGCACGGCTTCCGCGCAGCGGGCCATTCCCGGCGCGCCGGTCTCGACGTGCGGGATCTGCCACTGGCTGGCGAACGTCATGTACGGCTTGGGGTACTCGCCACGCAGGATCTTGAGGTTCCGCCGGAAGCTGTCGCGGATGGACGCCGCGATGTCCCAGCGCGGATCGCGACCCGGCTCGACCCACATCATCTGATACGGACCGTAGCCGTCGTGCAGCGACCACTCGCCGTCCCACGGATAGTGATTCGGCCACGGCGCGTAGTGGCCGCCCTCGCGCTGCGCCGCCTCCTCCCACGCGCGGCGGAAGACGTTGATGGGCGCCTGGTAGCGCGAGTACGGCATCACGTCGTTCGGCTCGTACACGGTGACGGTGCCGGCATCGAGATCGTAGCCGGCGATGACGATGTGATGGCCGAACCCGGGACCCGTGCGCACGCGGTTGACGAAGGCCAGACGCGGCGACGTCTTCGCCCCGTACGGCAGGATCAGGCTGTAGTGCGTGCCGACCTGCACGGGAATGCCGCGGTCGATGAGGCCGCGCAGCTTCTCCCACGCCTCGTCCCATCCGCCCTCGGCGTCCTCTTCCCAGTAGCCGCGGAAGCCCAGCGCGGCCGGCGTGTACTCCCACAACTCGTGAAAGGCGCCCTTGCCGCCGTTGAACGCCGGCGCGCCCCACGCCGGACACCATCGGAACGAGAATCCGTCGCCGCTCGTGCCGTCGGCGAACAGCACGTCGGGCTCGCCCTGGAATCGGAGCAGCCCCAGCGTGCCCGTCATGTAGCAGCGTCCCGAGTTCGCGTCCTCGGGATAGCCGCGTGGTCCTTCCCACGTCATCGAGTAGTACGCGTCGGCGTAACGGCTGACCTCGGGCATCGCGTGACCTCCTTGAACGCGTTCTAGCTTATCAGCCGCCGCGCTCGGCGGGCGCGCTCAGCTCTCGACGAGATGGCGCCGGATCATCTGACACGAGAACTCGGTGATGATCGACCAGAGCTTTTCGCCCGTCTCCGGCGTGGCGAGGGCGGGATCGCCGATCGAGCCGTCGGGAGCGTGGGTACGCAGGTCGAGGGGAGGATCGAAGACCGCGCCGCCGAAGTGGATGGGCACGTCCCACGGCGAGGACGGCGCGCGCTCCGGCTGCCACACGACGGCGCGATCGAGGTGGGCCAGCTCCGGCTGGCTCACGAGGAAGCGCGCCGTCTCGCCCTCGCCCGCGTGGCCCTCCCGGCCCTTCGAGCGGAGGATCTCGGGATAGCGCTCGCGCACCACGGGCAGCGGGTTCAGCACGAGCACGCGCGCGAGGCCGTCGCCCGTCACCTCCTGCGCGGCGGCTTGCATGATGCCGAGGTTTCCGTCGTGGGTGAGGAACAGCACGATCTTGCGGAAGCCGTGCTGGGCGAGACAGGCACACACCTCGCAGAGCACCGTGAGCAGCGTCGACGGACGCAGCGTGATGGTGCCGGGGAACGACATGTAATCGGGCGACACGCCAAACGGGATCGTCGGCCCGGGCACCGCGGCGATGCCCTGGGCCTCGAGCGCCGCCGCGATGCGACGCAGGCCGTCGACGCCCGCGATCGTGTCGACGCCGAGGGGGAGATGGCGGCCGTGGGCCTCGCACGCGCCGATGCCGACCAGCACCAGGTCCGTGCGCTCGCGTGCCGCGGCGACCTCCGGCCAGGTCATCTCGGGCAGCGTTTTCGGACCGTCCACGATGTAGCGGGTTCGCGGGAGCATGAGCGCGAGCCTAGCCGGAGTGCCGCGGGCGGTTCAAGGGAGCGGTCGCGTGCTAGACTCGCACGATCATTCGCCAGGGCTGCGCCTCGTCCGTGTCGTCCCGCGTGGGGAGAATCGTCATGCGCATCACCGTCGCGCTGACGGTGTGCGTCCTCCTGCTCCCGGGACTGGCGGCAGTCGCGACGGCCCAGGACGTGGTGAAGGTCGGCCACCTCGGGATCACCGCCGACGCGCCGGTGTACATCGCTCTCGAGAAGGGCTACTTCAAGGAGCGCAGGATCGAGCTGAAGCTCGAGGCGTTCGCGTCGGCAGCGCCCGCCATGGCGCCGCTGTCGAGCGGCGAGATCCACGTCGTGGGCGGCGGCGTCAGCCCCGCGCTCTTCAATGCCTTCGCGCGCGCCTTTCCCGTCCGCGTGGTGGCCGATCGCGCGCGCGACGTGGAGGGCAACGCGCTCGACACGCTGGTGGTGCGCAGCGATCTCAAGGGGCAGATCACGCGGGCGTCCGATCTGAAGGGCAAGAAGATCGGCATCAACGCGGCGGGCTCGCCGCATTACTACCTCGTGGGCAAGCTGCTCGAGGGCGACGGGCTGTCCCTGAAGGACGTCGAGATCGTCCACATCCCGTGGCCGGACATGGCGGCGGCGTTCTCCAACAAGGCCATCGACGCCGCGGCGCTCGTGGAGCCGTTCTCCACGCAGTACGAGGAGAAGGGCCTGGCCGCGGTGTGGAAGCGGGCCTCCGACGTCATCAAGAACCCCGGCTGGGAGATCGCGGTGCTGTTCTTCAACGAGGACTGGGCCAAGAAGAACGCGCGCGTGGCCAACGAGTTCATGGTGGCCTACCTCAAGGGCGCGCGAGACATGATGGACGCCTGGAACGGCGGCAAGAACCGCGCCGAGGTCGTGGACATCATGGTGAAGCACACGCGCGTGAAGGACCGCGCGGCCTACGACAGGATGCACTGGGGCCACGTCGACCCCAACGGCGCCATCCTCAAGGACAGCCTGCGTGACCAGCAGGACTTCTTCGCGCGGCTCGGCTCGGTGCCGAAGAAGGTCGACGTGGACGCGATCGTCGACGACCGCTACGTCAAGTACGCGGTCGAGCAGCTCGGCCGGAAGTGAGGTCGGCGCGCCGACGCGGGTTCGCCGCGCTCGTCGTCGTCGTCCTCGTCCTCGGCGCGGTTCTCGCCACGTCGGCGCAGTCGCCCTTCAACCTCCGCGTGGGCACGATCGGCGTGATGGCCGACATCGGGCTCTACGTCGGCATCGAGCGCGGCTACTTCACCGAGCGCGGGCTCAAGGTCGAGATCGTCCCGGTCACGTCCGCGGCCGACGTCATGGCCATGCTCGCCGCCAATCAGCTGGAGCTCGTGGGCGGCGGCTTCTCCATTCCGCTCTTCAACGCGGTTGCGCGCGGGCTCCCCGTCCGTGCCATCGTCGAGCGCGCGGTGCTGATCCCGGGCTGGGACAACAACATCGTCCTGGTCCGCGCGGATCTCGCCCACGCCGTCACGTCGCCGCGCGAGCTCAAGGGACGCAAGTTCGCCATCAACTCCCCGGTCTCGCCGCACGTCTACGTCGCGGGCAAGGCGATGGAGAGCGTCGGCCTCACCCTGAAGGATCTCGACGTCGTCAACATGCCGTTCCCCAGCATGGTGACGGCGTTCAGCACGCGCGCCATCGAGGCCGCGCTCGTCGTGGAGCCGTTCGCGGCGCAGATCCAGGAGAAGGGTCTCGCCGTGCGATGGAAGGGCGCGGCGGATTTCGTGAACGATCCGTTCATGCACATCTCGACGTACCTGACGAATCACGAGTGGGCGGAGAAGCACGCGAAGGTGACGACGGACTTCGTCGCGGCGTACCTGCGTGGGCTGCGCGTCTACTACGACGCGATCACGACGGGAAAGGGGCGCGACGAGATCGTCGCGCTGCTCGTCAAGTACACGGCCGTGAAGGACCGCGGCCTCTACGACCGCATGGTGTGGCAGTTTGCCGATCCCAACGGGACGCCGGGCAAGCAGAGCATCCAGGACCAGATCGCGTGGTACCAC
>JBKPPN010000325.1:0-6609 GCA_046733575.1 Candidatus Methylomirabilota bacterium
TCGATGACGCCGGAGTAGAGCGGCGAGCGATCGAGGTTCGCGCGGATGACGGCGTGCGTGGCGTCGTTGGTGTACGTCACGTGACACGCGACCTGGGGGAGCGGCAGCCGCTCCGTCGCCCAGTGCAGCGGCCACGGCTCCTCATCCCCCCACTGGGCTTCCAGCCCGTCCAGGCCGAGCGTCGAGCGGCGGAGACGCGGCGACGTCCCCGTCTTGAGCCGAGCCGTGCCGAGCCCGAGGTCGCGGAGCGCGTCGGACAGATCGACGGCGGCGAACTCCCCCGCGCGTCCCGCGCTGTGGCGCTCGAGGCCGACGTGGATCAGCCCGCGCAGGAACGTCCCCGCCGTGACGACGACCGCGCGCGCGCGATGCGCGACGCCGAACTGGTCCACCACGCCGGCCACGCGTCCGCCGTCGACGACGAAGCGCACCGCCTGGCCCTGGCGCACGTCCAGACCCGGCGTGCCCTCCACCGTCTGCTTCATCCCCGCGCGATAGCGGGCCCGATCGCACTGGGCTCGCGTCGAGCGCACCGCGAACCCACGCGAGGCGTTGAGCGTCTTCATCTGGATGGCGGCGCGATCCGTGGCGCGGCCCATCTCGCCGCCCAGCGCATCGAGCTCGCGCACGAGGTGGCCCTTCGCGGTGCCACCGACGGCGGGATTGCACGACATCTGTCCGATGCCGTCGAGGTTCATGGTGAGCATCAGGGTGCGGCAACCCATCCGCGCCGACGCGAGCGCGGCCTCGCAGCCGGCGTGGCCCGCGCCGATGACGATGACGTCGTGCATGGCGCGTATTGTAGGCCCGGTTTGGCGGGCGATTCGCGGCTTCGCTGCGTTGCAAAGGCCGGAGGCGTGGCCTACGATAACGCCCGCGCGGCGCGAACCGCGCTCGGGAGGCGCATCGTGGAGTTCGGGTTCTCGTTGCCGGGTCGCGGCCCCCTCGCCCAGCCCGACAATCTCGTGAAGATCACCGTGACGGCGGAGCAGCTTCGCTACGCGTCGATCTTCGTCACCGATCACGTCGTGCTTCCCGCGTCGATGGCGAGCTCGGTCTATCCGTACTCGAGCGACGGCCGCTTCCCCGGCGGCGCCGAGCAGGACTACCTCGAGCCGCTCGTCATGATGGCCTACCTCGCGCGCGCGACGTCGAAGATCCGCCTCGGGACGAGCGTGCTCGTGATCCCGTATCGTCACCCGCTCCTCGTGGCGAAGATGCTGGCGACCATCGACGTGCTGTCACGCGGTCGTGTCATCCTGGGCGCGGGGGTGGGATGGCTGCGCGAGGAGTTCGAGGCGCTCGATTCGCCGTCGTTCGACGCCCGCGGCGCCGTCACCGACGAGGCCATCGATCTCATGCGCCGGGCCTGGACGCTGAATCCCGTGAGCGTCGACGGGCGTCACTATCGTGTGCGCGACGTCTTCGCCCTCCCGAAGCCGGTGCAGAAGGGCGGCATCCCCATCTGGATCGGCGGCCACACCGACGCGGCCGTGCGTCGCGCCGGGCGTCTCGGTGACGGCTGGCATCCCATCGCGTTGCGCCCCCCCGGCAACCTCCTGCCCGACGAGTTCGCGACGAAGATGAAGCTGCTGCACGCCGCGGCGCGCGAGGCCGGCCGTGATCCCGGCGCGCTCGTCGTCTCGCTTCGCGTGCCCATGGCGGTGCGCTCGTCGCGCACGAAGCCGCCCGCGGGCGATCGCCCCCTCTTCCAGGGCACGGCGGGCGAGGTGGCCGCCGACATCAAGGCGTACGCCGCGCTCGGCGTGAGCCACTTCGTCTTCGACCCCACCGTGCAGGACATGAAAGACGTGCTCGCCAACATGCGTCGCTTCGCCGACGACGTGCGGCCTCTCGTCGCGCGCAGGACCACGGCGCGGGCGTGATCTCGCACGGAGAGGCGTGCCGGCTCATCGAGAGCCGCGGCCCCGCGCTGTCCGATCTCATCGCGCGAGCGACCGAAGTCCGCGATGCACGTCGCGGCCGCCGCGTGACGTTCTCGAAGAAGGTGTTCGTCCCGCTCACCACGCTGTGCCGGGACTACTGCGGCTACTGCACGTTCCGGCGCGATCCCGGCGAGCCCGGCGCGCACACGATGACGCCGGACGAGGTCGTCGCGCTCGCCCAGGCGGGCGCGCGCCTGGGCGCCAAGGAGGCGTTGTTCTCCCTCGGCGACAAGCCGGAGGCGCGCTTCGCGGAGCATCGCGAGTTCCTGCGCCGCCACGGGCATCGCACCACGCTCGGCTATCTCCGCGACGTCTGCGCGCTCACGCTCGCCGAGTCGTCCCTCCTGCCCCACGCCAATCCCGGCGTGATGGCCGAGCGCGATCTGGCCGCCCTCCGCGACGTCAACGTGAGCATGGGCATCATGCTGGAGACCGTGTCGGAGCGCCTCCTCCGCCCGGGCATGGCGCACGACAACGCGCCCGACAAGGTGCCCGCGCGCCGGCTCCGCACCATCGCGCTCGCCGGCAAGCTCGGCGTCCCGTTCACCACCGGCATCCTGATCGGGATCGGCGAGACGACGACCGAGCGCGTCGACGCGCTGTGCGCCATCCGCGACCTGCACGAGCGTCACGGCCACATCCAGGAGATCATCGTGCAGAACTTCCGCGCCAAGCCGCGCATCCCCATGCGCGACGCCCCGGAGCCCGACCTCGACGACCTCCTCGCCACCGTCGCGGTCACGCGCTTGCTGTTCGGGCCCGAGATGAACGTGCAGGCGCCGCCGAACCTCTCGCCGCACGTCTATCCCCGATTGCTGGCGGCCGGTCTCAACGACTGGGGCGGCATCTCGCCCCTCACCCTCGATCACATCAATCCTGAGAAGCCGTGGCCGTTGATCCCGGAGCTGCGTCGCGCCACCGAGACCGAGGGGTTCGTGTTCCGCGAGCGGCTCGCCGTCTACCCGGAGTTTGCCCTTCGTCCCGAGTTCCTCGCCGAATCGCTGCGGCCGCGCGTGGCCGCGCTGGTCGACGCCGACGGCGTCGTGAAGGAGAGCCATGAGCACTGGCGTCACTGGTAGCCTCGACTGGGCGTCCGCCCCCGTGCGGCGCATCCTCGCCCACGCGCTCGACGGTGGCGAGGTGTCCGTCGCGGACGGCATCACCCTGGCGGACGCGCAGGGCCGCGACCTTCACGCGCTGACCCTGGCGGCGGACGAGCTGCGCCGACGGCAGGTCGGCGACACCGTCACGTTCGTCGTCAACCGCAACATCAACTTCACCAACGTGTGCATCAAGCACTGCACGTTCTGCGCGTTCAGTCGCGACCACCGCGAGGAAGAGGGGTACTTC
Organism: Candidatus Methylomirabilota bacterium; assembly: GCA_046733575.1. Lineage (GTDB taxonomy): Bacteria > Methylomirabilota > Methylomirabilia > Rokubacteriales > CSP1-6 > JBKPPN01. Next base: position 3,297 of record JBKPPN010000325.1, read on the forward strand.
CTGCCCGTGGAGGAAGTCGTGCGCCGCGCGCAGGAGGCGTGGGATCTCGGGGCCACGGAGGTGTGCATCCAGGCGGGACTGCCGCCCAAGCTCGACGGTCGCTACTACATCGATCTCGCGCGCGCGCTGCATGGCGCGTTGCCCAAGCTGCACCTGCACGCGTTCTCGCCGGAGGAAGTGCTGTACGGGTCGGTGCGCTCCGGTCTGCCGATTCCCGCGTACCTGGCCGAGCTGCGCGAGGCCGGGCTCGGCACGCTCCCCGGCACCTCGGCGGAAGTGCTCGACCAGGAGATTCGCGACGTGATCGCGCGCGGCCGCATCACGGTCAAGCAGTGGATCGAGGTCATCACGTCGGCGCACGCGCTCGGCATCCGCACCACGTCGACCATCATGTACGGCCACATCGAGACGCCGGCGCACTGGGTTCGCCACATGGACCTGCTCCGGTCGATCCAGAAGGACACCGGCGGGTTCACGGAGTTCGTGCCGCTGTCCCTCATCCACTCCGAGGCGCCGATGTACAGCAAGAAGCTGGTGCCCGACGTGCGTCCGGGCGCGACGGGGATCGAGGTCGTGCGGATGCACGCGCTCGCGCGCGTGTACCTGGGCGCGTCCATTCCCAACGTGCAGGCGTCCTGGGTGAAGGAGGGGCCGAAGCTGGCGCAGATCCTCCTCGACGCGGGCGCCAACGATCTCGGCGGCACGCTCATCAACGAGTCCATCTCGACGTCGGCGGGCGCGGCGTACGGGCAGCTCGTGCCGCCCGCCGAACTGCGGCGGCTCGTGCGCGACGCCGGACGCACCCCGGCGCAGCGCGACACCGTCTATAACATCCTTCGCACTTATAAGGATGGTGACGAGGACGACTCGCCGCTCGACCGCATCGAGGACGCGGAGGCGCGCTTCGGATCGTACCGCCGGCTCGTGGCGTCGGGGGAGTTTCGCTTCACGCAACGGTAGCCGCGTGTGGCGCCGTGTGGTATTAATTCACCTCGCGCCAGACAGGGACCACTCACCGCAAGGAGGATGCTCGTGGCGAAGATGATGACGAAGCCGGCTGTGTACAACCACCTGGCCCAGAAGACCAACCTCTCCAAGAAGCAGATCGGCGAAATCTTCGACGAGCTGACCACGCTCGCGTGCAAGGAAGCGAAGAACGGATTCGTGCTCCCCGGATTCGGCAAGCTCGTTCTCGCCAACCGCAAGGCCCGCATGGGTCGCAATCCCCAGACCGGTGAGCCCATCAAGATTCCCGCGAAGCGCGTCTGCAAGTTCCGTCTCGCCAAGTCGATGAAGGACTCGGTGCTTGGCAAGAAGTAGGACCCGGGCCCGGCCGCAGCCGATCACGCCGGCCGTCGCTCCCGCTTCCGCCCCGTCGCTCGTCTCGGCCACCTCGCCGCGAGTCTGGCAGTCCGTCGGCTATTGCTCGCTCTCCGACGGCACGCCGCTCCGGCGTCTCTTCGACTTCGCCGCCGTTGCCTGGCCGGAGGCCGACCCCGTTCTCGCCTGGGCCGCCTCGCAGCAGGACACGACGACGATCATCGGAGGACTGGTGGCGGAGCGCGACGGGGAGGCCGCCATGTTCCGGGGTCCCGTCGTGGCCACGGACGCCGCGACGGCGGCGGGGAGCGACGGCCTCGAGGTCGCCGCGCAGCTCGTGGCCGCCGCCCTCGATCACGCGCGCGCCCTCGGCATTCGGACCGTCTACGCGCGGCCCCAGGGTCTCGATCGCATCTGGGTCCGCTATGGGTTCATCCCGGTGCCGGAAAGCACGCTGCCGCCTGGTCTCAGCGGTCGTCCCGGCGCGGGACTGTTCGCGTGGCGCGGCGGCAGCGCGCTGTGGACGCTGCGCGAGAGCTCGTAATCGCGTCATGCGCGTGACCGCGCTGGCCGGCGGCACCGGAGCGGCCAAGCTCCTCCGCGGGCTCGCGGCGTGCGTCGCACCGTCCGATCTCACCGTCGTGGGCAACGTCGGCGACGACGCCCTGATCTGGGGACTCCACGTGTCGCCCGATCTCGACACCGTCCTCTACGCGCTGGCCGGTCTCCTCGACGTCGAGCGCGGCTGGGGCCTGCGCGACGAGACGTTCCGGTGCCTGGACGCGATGGGCCGGCTCGGCGCGGAGACGTGGTTTCGCCTCGGCGACCGGGACCTCGCCACGCACCTGGCGCGGACCCAGGCGCTGCGCGAGGGACGCCCGCTCTCGGCCGTCACCGCCGACCTCGCGCGGCGCCTGGAGGTCGCCACGCGAATTCTGCCCGTCAGCGACGACCGCGTTCGCACCCGCGTGCGCACGCCGACGGGCTGGCTCGACTTCCAGGCGTTCTTCGTCCGCGAGCGCGCGAAGGTCGACGTGCTGGACGTGGAGTACGCCGGCGCGAACGCGGCGACGCCCGCGCCCGGCGTCGTGGACGCACTCCGAGACGCGGATCTCGTCTGCGTGTGCCCCTCGAATCCCGTCACCTCGATCGGTCCGATCCTCGCCGTCCCCGGCATCGTCGCCGCGCTGACCGAGCGCCGTGGTCCGATCGTGGCCGTCAGTCCCATCGTCGCCGGCGCCGCGGTGAGCGGTCCGGCCGGCGCGCTGATGCGCGCGCGCGGACTGCCCGTGTCCGCGCTCGGCGTGGCACGCGCCTACGCGCCGTGGCTCGGCACGCTGGCCGTCGACACGCGCGACGCCGGACTGGCAGACGAGCTGCAGCGCGAGGGCGTGGCGATGGTGAGCGCCGACATCCTCATGACGAGTCGTGAGCGCGAGGTCGCGCTCGCGCGCGCCGTCCTGGCCGCCGCCGCGTGACGATCGTCGCCGCCGTTCCCGTCAAGGACCTCGTGAACGCCAAGCAGCGGCTCACCACGCTGCTCGATCCGACGCAGCGCGCCCGGCTCGCCCGGGCGATGCTGCGTGACGTGCTCGTCGCGCTCACGCGCGCGCGTGACGTCGAGCCGTGGGTCATCGCGCGCGACGCCGAGGTGGAAGCCATCGCGGGGGCGCACGCCGTGCGTGTCGTCCGCGAGGCGGCCAACCGGGGACACACGGCCGCGGTGGCGTTCGCGCAGCGCGAGGCCGAGCGCGCCGGGGCGGCCGCGTTCATCACGCTGCCGGGCGACGTGCCGTGCGTGACGCCGGCCGAGATCGACGCACTCGCCGCCGACGTGTCGAGAAACAGGTGCGCGGCCGTCTTCGTCCCGTCGCGCTCCGGGCTCGGCACCAACGGGGTCGCCCTCGCGCCGCCGGACGCGATGCCGCTCACGTTCGGCGAGCCGTCGTTCGCCAATCACCTCGCCGCCGCGCGCGAGCGCGCGCTCGCGCCG
>JBKPPN010000326.1:0-7388 GCA_046733575.1 Candidatus Methylomirabilota bacterium
GGCCGAAGGTCGTGACGGCGCGCGCGTACGTCGCCGCGAGACGTCGGTGCGCGGCCGTGAGCAGGTTGGCGACGACGAGGGCAGCCGGGGCGTCGACGGCGCCGGCGTCGCCGAGACGGCACTGCACGCGGTCCGCGAGGCCGTGGCGCTGCACGTTCTCGAGCGCGGCGGCGATGGCATCGGGATCTTCGTCGACGGCATCGACGTGCGCGACCCCGAGGAGCGCCATGGCGATGGCGAGGATCCCGGAGCCGGTGCCGAGGTCGAGCGCGCTGACCGGCGTCGCGCGGTCCACGATCGTCTCGATCGCCTCCAGACAGCCGCGCGTGGTGCCGTGGTGACCGGTGCCGAAGGCGCGTCCCGGATCGAGCACGATGGCGACGCGCCCGTCGGACGGCGGCACGTCCCACGACGGCGCGACGAGCAGCCGTGCGCCGATCGTGAGCGGACGAAAGTGCTCCCGCCATGCCAGCGCCCAGTTCTCGTCGGCGACCGGGGCGACGCTCGGCTCGCCGGCGACGGAAAACCCGAGCTCACGCAGGCCGCCGAGGTACGTCTGCAGGTCGGCCTCCAGCACGGCGGGCACGGCGGCGGCGGGGAAGAAGGCGCGCAGGAGAGGAGGCGCCGCCTCGACGGTCTCTTCCACCACGCCGAGGGCGCCCTGCTCCCAGAGGAAGTTCGTCAGCCCGTCGGTGGTGTCGGCAGAGGCGGGGACGCGAAGCTCCCAGTAGCGGGAGTCGCTCACGCTACCCGAGGAGCTTCTTCATCCGCTCGACGAACGCGCGCGCGAGCGGCCCCCGATCGTCCTTGGAGGCGGCCTCGAAGGCCTCCAGCGCCTCGCGCTGTCTGGCGTTGAGCTTGTGCGGCACTTCGAGCGTCAGGCGGAAGCAGAGATCGCCGCGACCGCGGTCGCGCAGCCGCGGCATGCCCTTGCCCCGCAGCCGGACCACCTGGTGCGGCTGGCTCCCCGCCGGGATCTTCAGCGTGGCTGGCCCCTCCGTGAGCGTCGGGACCTCGACCTCGTCGCCCAGCGCCAGCTGCGGGAACGACACGGGTAGCTCGCAGAACAGATCGGCCTCGCGCCGCACGAACACGTCGTGCTCCTCGACGCGCACGAGCACGTAGAGGTCGCCCGACGGTCCGCCGTTGATCCCGCTCGATCCCTCGCCGTTGATGCGCAGCTGCATGCCGTCGTCGATGCCCGCGGGGATCTTCACCGAGAGCACGCGCTCGGCGGAGCGGCGCCCCTCGCCGCGACACTCGGAGCACGGCGTCTGGTTGTACTCGCCCTCGCCGCGACACTTGGGGCACGTCCGCGCGAAGGTCATGAATCCCTGCGACGTCCGGATCTCGCCGCGGCCCTTGCACATGTCGCACGTGGTCCGCTTGGTGCCCGGCTCCCGGCCGTTGCCCGCGCATCGATCGCACGTCTCCATGCGCGGGATCTGGATCTTCGTCTCGACGCCCGCGGCCGCCTGCGCGAGCGTGATCTTCATCTCGTACTGGAGATCCTCGCCCTGGAAGACGCGCGACCGTCGGCCGCGCCCGCCGCCGCCGAAGACGTCGAAGAGATCGTTGAACAGCGAGCCGAAGTCGGCCGAGAACCCGCCCGCATTCGGTCCCGCCGTGCCGAACCGATCGTAGTGCGCGCGCTTGTCGGGATCGGACAGCACGGCGTACGCCTCGTTCAGCTCCTTGAACCGGTCCTCGGCTTCCGTGTTGCCGGGATGCCGATCGGGATGGCACTGCATGGCGGCCTGACGGAACGCGCGCTTCAGCTCGGCGTCGGTCGCTTCGCGCGAGACGCCGAGCACCTCGTAGTAATCACGCGCCATCTACGCGGCGTCCTCGTCCGGTGCGACGGCCACGCTCACCATGGCCGGTCGCACCACGCGCCCGTGGAGGAGATAGCCCGGCGCGATCTCGTTCACGACGTTCCCCGGCGTCTCCTCGGGATTGACGATGCGCGCCACCGCCTCGTGCCGATTCGGATCGAACGGCTGTCCCACCGCGGAGTACCGCGTCACCCCGTGACGCTCGAGCACCTTCAACAGCTCACGCTGGATCAGCTCGACGCCGGCCACGACGCTCTGCGCCTCGCCCGCCGTCCGCGCCGCCGCGAGCGCCCGATCGAGATTGTCGAGCGCCGGCAGCAGATCCTTGATCAACGACTCCGTCGCGTACTTGACGTAGTCGTCCTTGTCCCGCTGCGCCCGCCGCCGCACGTTGTCGGTCTCCGCCAGCGCCCGCAGCAACTGATCCTGCTTGTCATTGAGCTGCCGCTTCAGCTCCCCGACCTCGTCCACCGGCGCGTCCGACGTCACGTCCTCCACGTCCCCGTCTCCAGCCATGCAAAAAAGTATAGCAGCCGCCCCCCGCGAGTCGCGCCGACTCGGCGTAAGCGCCTCTCGAGTCCGACGCCGGCACTTCCGAGAGACGGCGCAGCGAAGCTGCGCGGTCTCGGAGCCACGGGGCGGGCTCCGGGGGGCGTGTTCGCCCCTCGCGGACTCAACTCGGCAGGTACAGATCCTGGCGGACGCGCGACAGCGCGTCGGTGACATGCCGCGCCGTCTCGTCGACCACGGAGATCACGTCCGGATACGGTAACCGGCGCGGGCCCACCACGCCCAGGATGCCGAGCACCTGGTCCCGGTACATGTAGGTCGACGTGATCAGCGTGCACTCGCGCATCGTCGTCACGGGATTCTCGTCGCCGATGGTGACCCGGATCCCCGCCTCGGCGGCGAGCGAGGTCATCAGCTCCGCGATCCGCTCCTTCTCCTCGAACGTGCGCAGGAGCTGACGCGTGGTCTCGATGTCCCAGAACTCGGGATGATCGAGCATGTTGATGGCGCCGCTGACGTAGAGTGTTCGCCCCTGCAGGAGGGCCAGGATCTGGTCCGTGACGGCGCGCGCGCGGGTGTGCAGTCGATCGAGCGGATCGGCAGGCGACGCTTCCATGTCGACGATGTCGCGGACGGTCCGCCCCCGGAAACGTCGCGTGAGCTCCGCGCCGATCCGGCGGACCTCGTCCGCGCCGATGGGCGGATCGAGCGTGACCGAGCGCACGGTCATCCAGCCCGCGTCCGTCGTCACGACGGCGAGCGCGCGGTCTTCCTCCAGTGGGATGAGATCGATGCGCGCGATGGCCGTGTGCTTGAGCGGGGGGGCGAGGAGCAGTCCCGTGAGCCCGGTGGCGTGCGACAGATGCGTCGACGTCCGCTCCATGAAGCCGTCCGTTCCGGAGCGTCGCGTGGGCAGCGTCTCGGCGGGGCCCGGGCGCGGCGCGTGGTGGGCGGGCGGGAACGAATCGACGTAGAACCGGTACGCCTTGTCCGTCGGGATGCGGCCCGCGCTGGTGTGCGGCTGGGCCAGGTAGCCCGCCTCCTCGAGGTCGGCCATGACGTTGCGGATCGTGGCGGGCGAGAGCGACGGGAAGTGACGCTTGGCGAGCACGCGCGAGCCCACCGGTTCCGCCGAGTCGATGTACTCGCGGATCAGGGCGATCAGGACGTCGCGAGTGCGTGTATCCAATTGATTTCTCGTATCAAATCAGATCGATCGCCCAGCTGTCAAGATCGCCGCTCACAGCAGCTCGACGAACAGCGCGTCCGAGAGCAGGAAGCCCGCTTCCGTCAGTCGCGTCCGGCCCTCGGCGACGTCGTCGAGCAGCCCCTCCTCACGCCAGGCCGCGAGCCGACGCGTGAGCGGAGCGTCGTCGCGCGCGCGCTCGGCGAGCCACGCGGCGGGGACGCCGTCGGCGGTGCGCAGGCCGAGGATCAGCCGCTCCGCCAGCCGTTGACGTGTCGTCAGCCTCTCCGACGCGTCGATCGGCAGCTCGTCGGCCTCCAGCGTCGTGCAGTAGCGCGGCACCGGCTTGACGTTGCCGTACCGGACGTCGCCCACGAACCCGCAGGCGCCGGGTCCGCACGCGAGGTACTCGGCCGCCCGCCAGTACGTCAGGTTGTGACGCGAGCGAAAGCCGGGGCGCGCGTAGTTGGAGACCTCGTAGTGCTCGTAGCCCCGCGCGGCGGCCGCGCGTGCGACCGTCCAGTACTGTGCGATGACGGCGTCCTCGCCCGGCAGGTCACGGACGCCGTGCGAGCCCCAGGCGCTGCCCGCGTCGAGCGACAGTCCGTACGCGGACACATGCTCGGGCTCCCAGTCGAGGACGGCGTGGACGCCGCGCTCGAACCCTTCGACGTCGACGCCGGGCAAGCCGTACATCAGATCCACGCTCACGTTGTCGAAGCCGGCCGCGCGCGCGGCCTGAAACGCGGCGCGGGCGTCGGCCGGGGCGTGAAGACGCCCCAGACGCGGCAGCACCGCCTCGTCGAGCGCCTGCACCCCGAGGCTGATCCGCGTGACGCCGGCCGCGCGGTACGCGGCGAGCTTCGCGGCGTCCACGCTCTCCGGGTTGCACTCGACGCTCGCCTCTGCGTCACGCTCGACGCGGAAGGCGTCGCGCAGACGATCCATGACCTCGCGCATCTCGTCGCCGCTCAGCAGCGACGGCGTCCCGCCCCCGAAGAAGACGGTCGCGATGCCGACGTCGCTGACCCACGGCAGACCGGCGAGGAGGTCGATCTCGCGGCCGAGGGCGGCCAGGAAGCGCGTCATCGCGTCGCGGCTCATGGGCGCGGTGTTGAACGCGCAGTAGTGGCACTTCTCGGTGCAGAACGGGACGTGCAGGTAGAGGCCGAGACTCGACGCGTGCGGCCGCGTCTCGTGGAGGACAGAGGCTACGGGATGTACTTGCCGAGACGCCACCAGCGCAGCCAGTGCCGGTCGCTGTCCCACGACCAGTAGATGAGGAAGGCCTTCCCCTTGATCTTGTCGCGCTTCACGAAGCCCCAGTACCGGCTGTCCTGGGAGTTGTCGCGATTGTCGCCCATCACGAAGTAGCTGTCCGCGGGGACGCGGGTCGGCTCGCAGCCGTAGGCGTAGCCGCAGTAGGTGCTGGACCGGCTGAACGACGAGTCGACCGTTTTGGTGTACGGCTCGACCAGCGCCTGGCCATTCACGAAGACCTGGTGGCCCTTGACCTGGACCTCGTCACCCGGGGTGCCGATGATCCGCTTGATGAAGTCGCGCTTCTCGTCCTGCGGGTACTTGAAGACGATGATGTCGCCGCGGTGCGGATCCCGCAGGGCCGGCGTGTGCCAGTCCAGGAGCGGGATCTCGGGTCCGTAGAGGAACTTGTTGACGAGGATGTAGTCGCCCACGAGCAGCGTGTCCATCATCGAGCCGGAGGGGATGGTGAAGGCCTGCACGATGACGGTGCGGATGACCAGGGCGAGCAGGATGGCGATGGCGATCGCCTCGGCGTACTCACGGACGACGGACTTGCGACGCCGACGCGGCTCCGCGGTCTCGCGGGGCACGCCCGTCGAGTTGGTGTGAGACTGGGCGCCGACGTCGTGCTCGCGAACGTCCATCCCGTCAGCTCTTCAGCACGGACAGGAACGCTTCCTGGGGAACCTCGACGCGACCGACCTGCTTCATCCGCTTCTTGCCCTCTTTCTGCTTCTCGAGCAGCTTGCGCTTGCGCGTGATGTCGCCCCCGTAGCACTTGGCCGTGACGTTCTTGCCCATCGCCTTCACGGTCTCGCGCGCGATGACGCGGCTGCCGATGGCGGCCTGGATGGCGACCTCGTAGAGCTGCCGCGGAATCACGCCGCGCAGCTTCTCGACGAGCGCCTTGCCGCGCTCGTAGGCCTTGTCGCGGTGGACGATGATGCTGAGCGCGTCGACGGGATCGCCGTTGAGCAGGATGTCGAGCTTGACCAGCTCCGAGGGACGGAACTCGGCCAGCTCGTAGTCGAACGACGCGTAGCCCTTCGAGATCGACTTCAGCCTGTCGTAGAAGTCGACGACGATCTCGGAGAGCGGGAAGTCGAATCGGATGTGGACGCGCTTCCCGAGGTACTCGAGCGACTTGTGCTCGCCCCGCTTGTCCTGGGCCAGCTTGTAGATGGCCGTCATGTACTCCGTCGGCACGTAGATCGACGAGGTGACGTACGGCTCCTCCATCGACTCGATGCGATCCGGCGTGGGCATCTTCGACGGGTTGTCGATCTCGAGGACGTCACCCGCGGTGGTGAGGATGCGGTACTGCACGCTCGGCGCCGTGACGATGAGCGAGAGCCCGAACTCGCGCTCGAGCCGCTCCTGCACGATCTCCATGTGCAGCATGCCGAGGAATCCGCAGCGGAAGCCATAGCCGAGGGCGAGCGACGTCTCGGGCTCGAAGCTGAAGGCGGGATCGTTCAGGCGGAGCTTCTCCAGCGCGTCGCGCAGCGCCTCGTACTCGGTGTCCTCGATGGGAAAGAGCCCGGAGAACACCATGGGCTTGGCGTCGCGGTACCCCGGGAACGGCTCCGCGGTGGGCCGCAGCGCCTCGGTGACGGTGTCGCCGATCTTCGCGTCGCCCACGCGCTTGATCGACGCCGTGATGTAGCCGACCTGCCCGGTGGTGAGCTCCCCCGTGGGCCGCATGTCGGGGGCGAACACGCCGACCTGCTGGACGTCGTACTGGCGGCCGTTCGACATGAGCAGGATCCGCATGCCCTCGCGCACGGCCCCGTCGAAGACGCGCAGGTAGATCACCACACCCTGGTAGGAGTCGTAGTAGGAGTCGAAGACGAGCGCCTTGAGCGGCGCGTCCGTCTTGCCCGTGGGCGGCGGGATGCGCGCGACGATGGCCTGCAGCACGTCGGGGACGCCGGTGCCGTGCTTGGCCGAGATCGCGAGGGCGTCGTCCAGGTCGAGCTGCTCGATGACCTGCTCGCGCGTGCCGTCGACGTCGGCGGCGGGCAGGTCGATCTTGTTGATCACGGGAACGATCGTGAGTCCGGCGTCGCTGGCGAGATAGAAATTCGCCAGCGTCTGGGCCTCGATCCCCTGCGCGGCATCCACGATCAGGATCGCGCCCTCGCACGCGGCGAGGGCCCGCGACACCTCGTACGAGAAGTCGACGTGGCCCGGCGTGTCGATGAGGTTCAGCGTGTAGGTCTGGCCGTCCTTCGCGGTGTAGAGAAGCCGGACGGTGTGGGCCTTGATCGTGATGCCCCGCTCGCGCTCGAGGTCCATCGAGTCCAGCACCTGGTCGACGGCCTTCTTGGCATCCATCGTCCCCGTCAACGAAAGGAGCCGATCGGCGAGTGTCGATTTTCCGTGATCGATGTGGGCGACGATGGAAAAGTTACGTATGTTCGCGAGGTTCATCGACGGGCTCAGTCTAGCACGCATCCTTCGGGCACCCGGGCGTCGGCGGCCACCGTCGCGCCGGGCCGGACCTCGGCGCGCGCGCCGATGGTGGCCCCCGCGGCGACGACGCACTCGGACAGCCGCGCGCCGGGACCGACCGTGACGTCGCGCCACAGGAC
>JBKPPN010000327.1:0-6524 GCA_046733575.1 Candidatus Methylomirabilota bacterium
CAGCGTCAACACGTTGCCCACGATGTCTTTAGCGCGCGTGGTGTGGATGCGCACGAGCGACGGCTCGCCGATGGCGCCCGCGTCGAGCAGCTCCTTGGCCTTCACGATGGGCGGGTAGTAGAGGAAGTTCTCCGTGACGCGGAAGACGGTGGACGCCTTGTTCACCGCCTCGGCAATGCGCGCGGCCTCCGCCACGCTGACCGCGAGCGGCTTCTGACAGGAGACGTCCTTGCCGGCGGCCAGCGCGGCGATGATCTGCTCCGCGTGCAGGTACGTCGGGGTGAGCAGCTCGACCGCGTCCACCATCGCGTCGTCGAGCAGCTCGGCGTAGTCCTTGTAGATCTTCGGCGTGATGCCCCACTGCCGCGCGCGCAGCTCGGCACGGGCCCACTCCGTGTCGCACAGCGCGACCACGTCGCAGCGCGGATGCGCGAGATACCCCGGCGCGTTGAGCTGCGCGATGTTCCCGCATCCGACGATGGCGAGGCGGACGCGGTCCATGCCGTCAGCGCCGGGCGCCGGCCGTCGCGCGCGCGATGAGCTCCTGCGCGCCGTCCTGGATCCACGGGAAGAAGCTCGTCATCACCACGCGCACACCCATCCCGGTGTAGCGCTCCACGTTGCCGGTGTTGACGAGCATCCCCGCCACGCGCCCCGCCCCGACGATGGTCCCGATGGCGCGATCGATCGTCTGCTGCACCTCGGGATGGCGCATGTCGCCGATGTGCCCCATCGACGTGGCGAGATCGTTCGGCGCCACGAAGAAGACGTCGATGTGATTGACCTTGACGATGTCATCCAGCCGCGGGATGGCGGCGACGTCCTCGATCAGCACCACGAGCAAACTCTGGTCGTTGGCCGTCTTGAAGTAGTCGGTCACACCGAACCCCTGGCGGCTGGTGAACATGCCGCGCTTGCCGAGCGGGGCGAACTTCCCGGCCTCCACGACCGCCTCGGCCTCGGCGCGCGAGTTCACGTGCGGGACCACGATGCCCTGCGCCCCGCGATCGAGGGTGCGATAGATCGTGGCGTAGTCGTTGTCCATCACGCGCACGATCGACGTCTTGCCCCAGAGATCGCACGCCCGGGTGAGATTGCCGAGGTCGGCGTAGTCGACGCCGCCGTGCTCGCCCTCCAGCCAGATGCCGTCGACGTTCAGCGTCCCGAGCTGGTCGATCAGGTCGGGATCGTTGGTGCCGGACAGGATCGTTGCGACCTGCCCCGCTGCAAGCTTTTCCTTCACGCGATTCGGTCGAATGCTCACGTCGCCTCCTTCACGGCTCGTCGATGTGCGAGACGTGATCATACCGCCCGTCACCGCCACGGCGAGCGCGACGCGCCTTGACAAGACGCGCGCCCCGACCGACAGTCCCTTCACTTTCGTTCCCGTCCTCGAGCGCTCACGATCGTCGTCAGGCGCCATCGACGGCGCGCAGGGAGGAAGCGGACATGCGAACGATCTCCCGTCGAGCGTTTCTCCAGTCATCGGGCGTGATGGGCCTGGGAGCCGCGCTCGAGCCCGTCCTCGGCCGCGCGCCCGTCTTCGCCCAGACCACGAAGCTCCATCTCCTGCAATGGGTGGACTTCATTCCCGAGGGCGACGCCGAGCTGCGCCGGCAGGCCGCAGAGTACACGCGGCAGTCGAAGGTCGAGGTCACCGTGGAGACGATCAACGCCAATGATCTCCAGGCGCGCATCACGGCGGCGATCCAGTCCGGTACGGGGCCCGACCTGATCCTGATGCTGCACAACTGGCCGCAGCTCTATGGCAATGCCGTCGTCGATCTGTCCGATCTCTGCGACTGGAAGGCCAAGGACCAGGGAGGTTACTACCCGCATTCGGAAGCGGCCGTGCACGTGGGCAACCGGTGGCTCGGACTCCCGTACGGAACGGGCGGCATCCTGATCGCGTACCGCAAGTCGTGGTTCGCGGACGCCGGGGCCAACGAGCCGCCGAAGACGCTCGAGGAGTACCGCAAGATCGGCATGGCGCTGAAGAAGAAGGGCAAGCCGATCGGGCAGACGCTCGGCCACACCTTCGGCGACGCGCCGGCGTGGTCGTATCCGATCACCTGGACATTCGGCGCCGCGGAGACCGACCAGAGCGGCAAGAAGGTCATCCTCAACTCGACGGCCGCCGTGGAGGCGGTGAAGTGGATGACGTCGTTCTGGAAGGATGCCTGCGACGAGGGGGCGCTGGCGTGGGACGACACGAACAACAACCGCGCCTTCCACGCGGGCGAGATCAGCGCCACGCTGAACGGCGCGTCGATCTACATCTTTGCCAAGCGCAATCCCGACAAGATCAAGGACGACGGCGGGCAGCCCATGGCGCGCGACATCCTGCACATGTCGATCCCCGACGGTCCCCGCGGACGCACCGCGCCGTACAAGGTGGCCTTCTCGCACACGCTCATGAAGTATTCGAAGAACCAGGCCGCCGCGAAGGAGTTCCTCAGGTGGCTCCACGCGAAGGACCAGTTCGGCAAGTGGTTCGAGATCGAGGGCGGCTACAGCCTCGGCGCGAACACGAGCTGGGAGAACCATCCAATGTGGGAGACCGTCGATGCGTCGCTGAAGCCGTTCCGGACGGCGCCGCGCGGCGCCCGCATGATCGGCTACGCGGGACCGCCGTCCGCGAAGGCGAGCGAGGCGCTCACGAAGTACGTCATCACCGACATGTATGCCAAGGCCGCCCAGGGCATGAGCGCGGAGGACGCCGTGAAATGGGCGGAGGGCGAGCTGAAGAAGATCTACGAGACCTGACCAGCATGGGGGGCGTCGACGCGCCCCCCGCCCCCCACGCTCGCAGCGGGCGCGGTGGAGCCGCGCCGGCCCTGAGTGACGTGTCATGAGCCAGCCGCCCTCGTATCGCTGGGTCGTGCTCGGCGTCTCGACGGCCGTCAACGCACTGGCCTGGAGTGCGCGTTCGACGTTCGCGCTGTTTTACCTCGCCATGCTGCAGGAGTTCGCCTGGGGTCGCGGGCCGGCCGCGCTTGGCTACTCGCTGAGCTGGCTGGGCTTCGTCGCCTTTGCGCCGATCGCGGGATGGCTGCAGGACCGCTTGGGGGTCCGCACCGTCGTCATCGCGGGCGGGTTCGTTCTCGGGCTCGCGCTCGTCCTCACCGGGCGCGTCACGTCACTGACGCAGTATTACGTCTGCTTCGGCATGCTGGGCGCGGCCGGCATCGCGGGGATGCTCGTCCCCGCGACCACTATCGTCACGCGCTGGTTCGTGCGTTCACGCGGCACGGCGATGGGGATTCTCAGCACCGGCAACGCGGGCAGCGCGCTGGTCTTCTATCCCCTCAACGCGTGGTTGATCGTGACGCTCGGCTGGCGCCACGCGTTCCTCGTCTTCGGCGGCATCGTGACGGTGGCGACGGTGTCGCTTGCGCTGCTCTATCGCAATCCCCCCATCGGCGCGGCGCGCCCGTCGGCTGAAGAGACGCGCGCCCCCGCCCGTGGCGCGCGCGCCCGCGAGGACTGGACGCTGCGCGAGGCACTCGCGAGCACGCATCTCTGGGCGGCGGTCGCCATGTGGGCGCTGGGCGTCATCGGATTCCAGATCGTCGCCACGCATCAGGTCGCGCACGCCGTCGATCGCGGCTTCTCGCACGCCACCGTGGTGTGGCTCTTCGCCCTCGCCGCCGGCTGGATGATGGCGGGCAATGTCGTGGGAGGCTGGCTCTCCGACCAGCTCGGTCGGCGGTGGGTGTTCGGCCTCGGCTCCCTCGTCGCCATCGGCGGCATCGCGTGCCTGGCCACCATCCGCGGTCCCGACGATCTCGCGTTGCTGCTGCTCTACACGGCGTCCGCATTCGGGTTCGGCATGCGCATCGCGCAGCTCTCGGCCATCCCCGCGGACGTGTTTTCCGGGCCGCACCTGGGCGCGATCCTCGGCGTGGTCCACGCGGGCGGCGGTCTCGGTGGCGCCATCGGCCCGTATCTCGGCGGCTGGTTGTTCGACGTTACCGGCAGCTATCGCCTCGCCTTCGCTGCTGCCGCACTCTCCATCGCCGGAGCCGCGCTGGCCGCGTGGGTCGCCGGGCGACCGGTCGCGCGACGGGGTGTGCACGCGACGTCGGAAACGACGACGCCGTCATCGGCGTGACTTTGCCGGGCGACGTCTTGCATCACGGCGCTTGAGGCGCCGCGCCGGGGATGCGAGCCGGAACGCCACGACCGGCCAGCTCCGCCAGCATCGCGCGCGCCTCCGGCGCCTCTCTCACCGTCCACCGCGGCACGTCGCTGGGCGCCCGGTCGGTCAGGATGAGCTCCAGCTGCCGACGGGCATCGGCCCAGCGCTTGCTTGCCATGTAGAAGCGCGCGAGCTCGAGCCGCGTGCCCGTGCGGTGCGGATCGAGCTCCAGCGCGCGGAGGAAGCGCGCCTCGGCCCGCGCGCGGTCGCCGCCCATCACGGTCGGGAGCGCGGCGTCGAGACTCGCGGCGAGGGTCAGGCCGTCGACGTTCGACGGGTTCAGCCGGAGCACGGTGGCGGACTCCTCCCGGATGGTGGACAGCAGGGCGGCCGCGCGCAAGACGCCGCGCTGCTCGGCGAGACGGCCGGTGTTCGCCGCGTACCAGAAGTGGGCGTCGTCGTCCTGCGGCGCCATCGCGATCGCGCGCCGGGCGGCCTCCACGCCGCGCTCGTACGCGGCCTGCCGCTCGGCGGCGTCGTGCGCGCGGATGTCGCCGATCAGGAACCAGACGCCGGCGAGCTCCGTGAGCGTGTCGGCATCGGGCTCGCGCGCGGATGCCGTCTCCAGCAGCGTGCGCGCGCGGTCGATGCGACCCGGATCCTCGTGCCACGCATGCAGCATCGACCGGGCCTCCGCCACGGCCTCGCTTCCAACCGCGGGCGCCGCCGCGCACAGGAGCAGCGCCGATGCGAGCACGACTCGAGCGACCATCCCCGGTCGATGATAAGCCGTCTCGTCACGGGTCGATTCGGCGTCGCGCCGTGGCGCTCGCCGTCACGGCTCGTCGAGGTCGCCGACGCTTCGCGGCGCGACGTGGATCAGCGAGGACGGCCGTCCGTGCCGATGCCCGCCGCAGGCGTGATCGCGTGGCGCGCGAGGTCCGCGCACGAGGCGAACCACACGCCGCCGGTCTCGCGCATCTCGTCGACGAGCTGCTGCAGCATGTGGATGCGCGACGGTCGACCGGTGTACTGCGGGTGCATGATCAGCATGGTCAGCCCGCCCACCTCGTGGATGCCGCGGAACTCGTCCCGCCACACCGAGAGCACGGCCGACGGCGGGAAGATCTGCCGGTTCAGGTTGGGCCGCAGCCCGAAGGCGAAGAACGGACCGTCGTCGAGGATCCACGACGCGGGCAGCTCCACCACGGGCGGATCGCCGGGATAGCGATACGGCCAGAGCGAGTCCTGCAGGTTGCTCGCGTAGAGGAAGCCGTGCTGACGCAGGAGGCCGACCGTCTCGCCAGTCACCTCGTACAGCGGCGCGCGATAGCCGATCGGCGACTTGCCCGTGATTCCCGCGATGATGCGCGACGACCCGGTCAGGATCTCCTCTTCCTCCGCGCGCGACTTGCCCTCGAGCGCCTCGTGCAGGTAGCCGTGGTGACCGATCTCGTGGCCGCGGCGATGGATCTCGGCCACCACGTCCGGCCACCGCTCCGCCGTCCAGCCCGGCACGAAGAACGTCGTGCTGATCTTGTTCCTGTCGAGGAAGTCGAGAAGCAGCGGGACGCCGACCTTGGGACCGTAGGCGCCCTGCGACATGACGCTCAGCCGGTTGATGTTCGCGGGGTCGCGCGAGATCCACGCCGTCTCCGCGTCGAGGTCGAAGCTGAGGCACACCGCGGACGTCTTGCCGTCGGGCCACGCAATCGGAGGTCGCATGGGCGTAGTGTATGCTCTCCGAACCTCATCCGGGGGTGGCTGCATGGAAGACGTGAAGCGTCAGCTCGCGAAGTGGCTCGACGACGATCGCGAGATGATCATCCAGTTCCTCTGCGACTTCGTGCGCGCCAAGAGCCCGAACCCGCCCGGCGACACCACGCTGGCCGCCGCCCACGTCACGCGCTTCCTCGACAAGCACAAGCTGCCGTACAAGGTCGTCGCCCCGCAGCCCACCATGCCCAACGTGGTCGGCACCTTCGACGGCGCGAAGCCGGGCAAGCACCTCGTGCTCAACGGCCACATGGACGTCTTCCCCGCCGACGAGGTCAACGAGAAGTGGACGCAGGGGCCGTGGAGTGGCGCCATCGCCGACGGCAAGATCTACGGGCGCGGGGTGGCCGACATGAAGGCGGGCACGTCGGCGTCGGTCTTCACCTTCCACTATCTCTATCGCGTGCGCGAGCACCTCAAGGGCAAGCTCACCCTCACCGCGGTCTCCGACGAGGAGACGTTCGGACCGTGGGGGGCGCGCTACCTGATGGACCACGCCGAGGTGCACGGCGATTGCCTGCTCAACGGCGAGCCGAGCAGCCCGCTCACGATTCGCTTCGGTGAGAAGGGCCCGCTGTGGCTGAAGATCACCATCCAGACGAAGGGC
>JBKPPN010000328.1:0-4490 GCA_046733575.1 Candidatus Methylomirabilota bacterium
GCCTAACCGATATGGGAGGCTCGACGCGCCCGGAGCCCGTCAGGCTCGGAGACGGCGCGGCTGACCCCGCGCCGTCCTTCGCGTTACGAGGACGACGTTTTCACCAGGAACCGCGCGAGCCACGCGATGCTGGCCCGGACAGCGTCGGCACGATGCGCCGCCTCGGTGAGGCGATGATCGCCGCCCGGGATGATCCGGCACTCGAACGGCTGGCGCGCGCGTCGCGCGAGCGCCCGCGCGTGGTGCAGCGGGACGACGGTGTCGGCATCGCCCTGGACGATGAGGTGACGCGCCACGCCGGGCGCCCCGGCGTACCGCCCCGTGGCGAGCTCGGCGTAGAACGCGGGTCCGAGGCCCGCGCGGTCCTCACGCGTGGTGTCGCCCAGCTCGTCCAGCGCCGCGGGCGCATTCCACGTCACGACGGGGAGGCCGCGCGCGCTGGCCACGTGGAGCGCGACGAACCCGCCCAGGCTCGAGCCGAGAAGACCGAAGCGACCGTCGAGGCCGGCGTGTCGCTCCAGCGCCGCGAGCACCGACGTCGCGTCTTCCACGCGGGTCGCGATGGTCGTGTCCGTCTCGACGCCGCTCGACTCCCCGCAGCCGCGGAAGTCGAAGCGCGCGAGCGCGAGCCCCGCTCGCGGGAGCTCATCACCGAGCAGGAGGTACTTGTCGCTCTCCTTCGAAGCGCCCAGTCCGTGACAGGCGAGCACGCACGGGACGCGTCCGGGACCGGCGGGAGTGTGGAGGACGACGGCGAGATGGCCGCCGCCGGGGACCCCCACGCGCAGCCGCTTCGTCGACGGAGCGCGCGGCCGCTCCGTCACCGCCGGCGAGCGGTCAGAGCCAGGCGAGGTCGAACAGCGCGGTGGCGTTCGAGGTGAGCGCGTGCATGACGTCGTCGACGGGCAGCTGCTTCAGCTTCGCGACCTCCTCCGCCACGCGCGTCACCAGCCACGGGCCCGACGCGAGGTTCTCGAACTCGCCGCGGTACGGCCACGGCCCATCGCTCTCCACCAGCAAAGACTCGAGGGGCACGGCGGCGACGAGCTCGCGATCGCGCTCGCGGTAGACGACCTCGGGCGAGACCGAGACGTAGTAGCCGGCCTCCACGATGGCGGCCGTCACGTCGGGGGGAGCCTTGTGCCAGTGGAAGACCGCGCGCTCGATGTTGTTCCGACGCAGCGCCTCGAAGGCCTGCACGGCCGCGCCGTGCGGCGCATGGAGCGCCACGGGAAGGTCCCAGCGCACGGCCATGCGGAGCAAGCGCTCGAATCGCGCGCGCGCCCGCAGCAGGGTCTTGGCCGGATCGGCGGCCGTCTCCAGCGAGTACCAGGGCATCCCGATCTCTCCGATGCCGGCCAGACGCGGATGATGCTCGGCGATCTGCGCCTCGACGCGATCGACGTCCTCGTCGGTCAGCTCGGGCTTGTCGGGATGAAATCCCAGGCACGGCCACACGGACTTGCGCGCGACGTTGGCCGCCACGATCGTCCGCTCGTTCGAGGCGGGATCGCAGCCGACGGCCACGACGCCCCACACCCCGTGCGTACGGGCGACCTCCAGGGTCTCACGCGTATCCGCGTACGCCGTGTCGTGCAGGTGGCAATGGGTGTCGATGATCATGCAATCCCCCGATCCGGCATCGGCGTGGCGCTCATTCACCCGCCACGACCATGCTCGCGATCCTCAGCGTGGGCGACACTGTGCGGTCCTTCAGGACCAGATCGTTGCCGATACCGTCGATGGCGGCGAACATCTCGAGGAGATTGCCCGCCACGGTCACCTCGTCCACCGGGTACGCGAGCTTGCCGTGCTCGATCCAGAGTCCGGCCGCGCCGCGCGAGTAGTCGCCCGTCACGCCGTTGACGCCGAAGCCGATGAGCTCGGTGACGTAGAGGCCGTTGTCGACGGAGCCGATGAGCTCGTCGGGCGACGCCGTCCCGGGCAGCAGCATGAGGTTCGTCGTGCCGACCGTGACGCCGGCGCCGTCGCGCGCGGCGTGATGCGACGAGGTGCGTCCCAGCTTCCGTGCACTGTAGGTGTCGAGCAGGTACGACGCCAGCACGCCCTCGTCGACCACCACCGTCCGTCGCGTGGCGAGCCCCTCGCCGTCGAAGGGGCGCGAGCCGAGCGCGCCGGGAATGCCGCCGTCGTCGACGATGGTCACGGCCGGCGCGGCGACGCGCGAGCCCAGACGGTCGAGCAGGAACGAGGCGCGCCGGTAGAGACTGGGTCCGCTCGCCGCGCCCGCCATGGCGCGCACGAGACTGGCCGCCGTCTCGGGATCGAAGATCACCGGGACGGTCACGGTCTTCACCTTCCGTGCGCCGAGACGGCGCAGGGTGCGCGACGCCGCGGTGCGACCGATCGACTCCGGCGATTCGAGCCTCGCGCGCTTGCGCGTGGCGGAGTACCAGGAGTCGCGCTGCATCTCGCCGTTCTGCGAGGCGACGGGCGACACGCTCAGGCTGAAGCTCGACGTCGCGTAGCCGCGCGCGAATCCCTCCGCGGTGGCGTAGACGTAGTGCGCACGACGGTCGAAGTACTCCGCGCCCTCGGAGTTCGTGATGCGCGGGTCCACGTCGAGGGCGGCCTGCTCCGCGCGCCGCGCCAGCTCGATCTTCTCCTCCGGCTCGAGCTCGCGCCCGCCGCGGTCCTCCAGATCGAGATCGGGGACCTCGGTCACGAGATCGCCGGCGGGGGGAAGTCCGGCGTGCGGATCCTGCGCGGTCACCTGCGCCAGCGCTGTCGCCTCGTCCACGACCCGTTCCAGCGAGGCGCGCGAGAGATCCGACGTCGACGCGGCGGCGGCCGCGGTGCCCTTGAACACGCGCAGCGAGAGACGCTGGTCGCGGGCGTGCGTCACCGTCTCGACCTGGCCCAGTCGCACGGTGCCGCTGAAGTGCTGCTCCTCGACCAGGAAGGCGTCGGCCGCGGTGGCGCCGCGCGCCACCGCGCGCTTCAGCACGGAGACGAGGATCTCGCTCACAGCGAGGTGCCGCCCACCGTCATGGCGTCCAGACGCACGGTCGGCATGCCGACGCCCACGGGCACGGACTGGCCGTCCTTCCCGCAGGTGCCGATGCCTTCGTCGAGCTGCAGGTCGCGACCGACGCGCGACACGCGCGTGAGCGCGTCGGGGCCGTTGCCGATCAACGTGGCGCCCTTGACGGGCGTGGTCACGCGTCCGTCCTCGATGAGGTACGCCTCGGAGGCGGAGAACACGAACTTGCCGCTCGTGATGTCGACCTGGCCCCCGCCGAACGCGACGGCGTAGAGGCCGTTCTTCACCGAGCGCAGGATGTCCGCGGGATCGTCGGCGCCCGCCAGCATGAAGGTGTTCGTCATGCGCGGCATGGGTGCGTGCGCGTACGACTCGCGCCGCCCGTTGCCCGTGGCCGCCATCCCCATGAGCCGCGCGTTGAGGCGATCCTGCATGTACCCGCGCAGGATGCCGTTCTCGATGAGCACGGTGCGTCCCGTCGGCGTGCCCTCGTCGTCGACGTTGAGCGAGCCGCGACGGTTCGCGATGGTCCCGTCGTCGACGACCGTGACGAGCTCCGATGCGACCTTCTGACCGAGCCGTCCCGCGAAGGCCGACGTGCCCTTGCGATTGAAGTCGCCTTCGAGGCCGTGGCCGACCGCCTCGTGCAGCAGGATGCCGGGCCAGCCCGGACCGAGCACGACGGTCATCGTTCCCGCCGGGGCGTCGACGGCGGACAGCTTGAGCACCGCCTGCCGCGCCGCCTCGGAGGCGAATCGCCGCCAGCGATCCTGCTCGAGGAAGTAGTCGAAGGGAACGCGGCCGCCGCCCCCGAAGCCGCCGATCTCGCGCTTGCCGCCGTCCTCCGCGATGGCCGTGACGTTCATGCGAACGAGAGGACGAACGTCGCCGATGCTCCAGCCGGATGCCGTCGCGATGAGCATCACCACTTCCTCGCTCGCGATGGTGGCGATCACCTGACGCACGCGCGGATCGGCCGCACGCGTCGCCTCGTCGATCTGACGCAGGAGCGCGATCTTGCGCGACAGCTCGGCGGCGATGGGCGGTTCGGCCAGCGTGTAGAGATCGTGCGGACGTCCGCGACCGGGCACCGCGATGGTGCCCGACGTTCGCGCGCCGTCCGCGATGGCGCGCGCCTGGCGCGCCGCCTCTTCCAGGTTCGGCAGCGAGATGTCGTCGGTGTGCGCGTAGCCAGTGCGCGTGTCGGCCTGGGCCCGCACACCCGCGCCCTGGCTGACGTGTCGCGAGGCCTTCTTGACCACGCCCTCCTCGAGGACCAGCTCCTCGTTGACGCGGTACTCGAGATAGATGTCGGCGTCGTCCACGCGTCCGGCGAGCGCCGATCCCAGCAGCCGTTCCATCCGGGAAGGCGTGACCTCGAACCGGTCAGAGAAGAACCGCTCCGGGGCCACGCGCACGAGCTCAGTCATTCAGTTCGACTCCCCTGGGGATGGCGGCGGAGAGCAATCCTAGCGCGCGCCTCACC
>JBKPPN010000329.1:0-6348 GCA_046733575.1 Candidatus Methylomirabilota bacterium
CTTCGTGTACGGGCTGAAGGAGGGCGTGCTCCAGGTCGGCCCGTACGGCGACGTCGTGCCGCCGGCCGTACGCGCCAAGATCGACGGCATGGTCGCGGACATCAAGTCGGGCAAGCTGCAGATCCCGGCCATGGACATGAACGAGCTCATGAAGATGAAGATCCGCAAGCTCTGAGCGTGAGCGCGGATCGCGACGTGCCCCTCCTGCGCATGGAGGGGATCACCAAGTCCTTCCCTGGCGTGGTGGCGAACGACGGCATCGATCTCGAGGTCGCGGCCGGCGAGGTGCACGCGCTCCTGGGCGAGAACGGCTCCGGCAAGACCACGCTCATGAACATCCTGTACGGGATGTACCGTCCCGACCGGGGCCGGATTGTTCTCCGCGGCCAGGACGTGCACCTCGCCGCGCCGCGTGACGCCATCCGGCACGGCGTGGGCATGGTGCACCAGCACTTCATGCTCGTGCCCGTGCTCACCGTGGCCCAGAACGTCGTGCTCGCGCTGACGGCATCCGAGGCGCCTCGGAGCCTCGTCGTCAACCTGCGCGCGGCGGCGGCGCGCATCACCGAGATGTCGCTCCGCTATGGGATGCCGGTCGACCCGCGCGCCGTCGTGTGGCAGCTGCCCGTCGGCGTCCAGCAGCGCGTCGAGATCGTGAAGGCGCTCCTGCGCGGCGCGGACCTCCTCATCCTCGACGAGCCGACCGCTGTCCTCACGCCTACCGAGACGGTCGAGCTCTTCCGCACGCTGCGCGTGCTGGCCGAGGAGGGACGCTCCGTCGTGTTCATCACCCACAAGCTCGCCGAGGTGATGGAGACGTCGGATCGCGTCACCGTGCTGCGCGCCGGCCGCGTCGTCGACACGGTCGAGACGGCGAAGACGACGGCGGGGGCGCTGGCGCGGATGATGGTCGGCCGCGATCTCGCGCCGCCCCCCGAGCGTCGGCCCGGGCAGGCTGGGGCCGCGGTGCTGATCGTCGACGAGCTGCGCGCGCGCGACGACCGCGCCCTCCCCGCCGTGCGCGGCGTGAGCTTCACCCTGCACGCGGGCGAGATCCTCGGCGTGGCCGGCGTCGACGGCAATGGCCAGCGGGAGCTCGCCGAGACGATCGCGGGACTGCGTCCCATCGAGAGCGGGCGCATCGACTTGGCCGACGGCGCGACCGACGGCCGGCCGCGCCCGCGCGTCGTCGCCCACATCCCTGAGGACCGTCGTCGGACCGGGCTCATCGGCGCGTTCACGCTGGCCGAGAACCTGACCCTCAAGACGTACGACCCTCCGCCGTTCGCGCGCTGGTGGGGGCTTGACCTCCGCGCCGTCCGCGCGGCGACGGAGCGCGCGATGCAGGAGTTCGACATCCGCGCCCCGGGGCCGGAGACCGCGGCCGCGACGCTGTCGGGCGGCAACCAGCAGAAGCTGATCCTGGCCCGCGAGCTCGGGCTCGACTCGCGCCTCGTGCTGGCCGTCCAGCCCACGCGCGGTCTCGACGTCGGGGCGATGGACTACGTCCACCGGCGGCTCCGCGAGGCGCGCGACCGGGGCGCGGCGATCCTGCTCGTCTCGACGGATCTCGAGGAGATCGTCACGCTCAGCGACCGCGTGCTCGTCCTGTACGAGGGCGAGGTGATGGGCGTGCTTCCCCGCGAGGCGGCGACACGCGACGCGCTCGGTCTCATGATGGCGGGCACGCGGCTCGACACGGTGGAGCGACTGGCGCGTTGACGGCTGTTGCCCTTCGCGGCGCCAGCCGCGCGCTCGTCGGGTCCGCGGCAGCCCTCGCCGTCGCCTTCCTCGTCGGCGCGCTCCTCATCGTCGCCGCCGGCGCCAGTCCGTGGCGGGCGTATCTCGCCCTCGTCGACGGCGCGTTCGGGAGCCTCTACGCCGTGGGCGTGAGCCTCCAGCGGAGCACCCCGCTCGTCCTCACCGGGCTCAGCGTGCTCCTGGCATTCCGGGCCGGCCTCCTCAACATCGGCGCCGAAGGCCAGCTCTACATGGGCGCGCTGGCCAGCGTGCTCGTGGGCGTGTACGTCACGGGGCTGCCCGCGCCCGTGCACGCGACGCTGGGGATCGTCGCCGGCTGTCTGGCCGGCGCGTTGTGGGCGGGGATCGCGGGCGTGCTGCGCGCGACGCGCGGCGTGAACGAGATCATCTCCACGATCATGCTGAACTTCATCGCCATCTATCTCGTGAGCTACCTCGTGCAGGGCGCGCTCGCGGAGCCGCCCGGCTGGCTGCAGCAGACCTCGCTCATCCAGTCCTCCGCCGAGCTGCCGCTCCTGAACAAGCGGTCGGGTGTCTCGGTTGGCATCTTCATCGCGCTGGCCTGCGCGTTCGCCGTGCGGCATTTCCTGCACGGCACGGCGTGCGGCTTCGAGCTGCGCGCGGTGGGACTCGGGCCCGAGACGGCGCGGTTCTCCGGGATGTCGATCTCGCGCTGGATCGTGGGCAGCATGCTGCTGAGCGGCGGTCTCGCCGGCCTGGCCGGCGCCACGGAGATCCAGGGCGTGCACTACCGCCTGCTCGACGGCTTCTCGCCGGGCTACGGCTACGACGGGATCGCGGTGGCCTTCCTCGCCCGCGCCGAGCCCCTCGGTGTCCTGCTCGCCGCCCTGCTGTTCGGCGCCCTGCGCGTCGGCGCGAACCAGATGCAGCGAGTGTCCGAGATCCCGGGCGCCCTCGTCCTCGTGGTCCAGGGACTGGTGCTGCTCGCGCTCCTCGCATCCGGCGTGGGCGACTGGCTACGGCAGCGCGGTCGAGACGGCGAGTGAACATCGCCACCGTCCTCGGCATCGATTTCTTTGCCGCCACGGTCCGGATGGCCAGTCCCGTCCTGTACGCGACGATGGGCGGCATCCTCAACGAGCGCGCCGGGATCATCAACATCGGTCTTGAAGGCATCATGCTGACGGGCGCGCTGACAGGGGTCGTGGTCTCCTTCTACACCGGCAGTCCCTGGGTCGGCTTCTGCGCGGCGGCGCTGGCGGGTGGCCTGCTGGGACTCGTGCACGCATTCCTGTCCATCGCGCTCAAGGCTAACCAGATCGTCTCCGGCGCGGCGCTCAACATCGCCTGTCTGGGGCTGACGAGCTTTGTCATCCGGATTCTGTTCGGTCTCAAGGACCAGCAGCGCACGGTCCCCCACTTCGTGCCGTCGCACGTCCCGTTTCTGTCCGACATCCCGTTTCTCGGTCCCGTGCTATTCACCCAGAACGTCGTGGTGTACGCGGCGTACGCGCTGGTGCCGGTCCTCGCCTTCGTGCTCTACCGCACGCGGTGGGGACTCGTGATCATCGCGGCCGGCGAGCATCCGCGCGCGGCCGACACCATGGGGATCGATCCCAATCGCGTGCGCTACGTCTGCACGGCGCTGTCCGGGCTCGCGGTGGGCGCCGGGGGCGCGTCGTTATCGCTCGGCCAGTTGCACTTCTTCGTCGACGAGATGACAGGAGGCCGCGGGTTCATGGCTCTGGCGGCCGTGATCTTCGGTCGGTGGGATCCCGTGGGCGGCCTGCTCGCGTGTCTGCTCTTCGGCGCCGCCGACGCGCTGCAGTTCCGCATCCAGGCCACCGGCGTCAACGTTCCCTACCAGTTCATGCTCATGGTGCCCTACGTGCTCACCCTCGTGGTGCTCGTCGTCTTCATGGCGCGCGGTCGCGGCCCGGCTGCGATCGGCGTTCCGTATCAGCGGGAGGCAGCATGACGACTTCGCTCATTCGCGGCCGCCACGTCATCACTCGTGTGACCGGTGCCGACGCCGCCGACGTCATCGACGACGGCGCGATCCTCCAGCGCGACGGCGAGATCGTCGAGATCGGGCCGGCCGCGGCGCTCCGCGCCCGCCATCCCGACGTGCCGGAGATCGGCTCGCGCGAGCATCTCGTCATCCCGGGCCTCGTCAACGCGCATCACCACGTCGGGGTGGCGAGCACGCTCCTGGGCTGTCTCGACGGCCCCCTCGAGCTCTGGCTCACCGAGATGTTCGCGCGTCGCGACGTCGACCCGTACCTGGACACGCTGTGGGGCGCGATGCTCCTCCTCCGGTCCGGCGTCACGACCGTCATGCACAACGTCGTGCGCTGGATCCCGCCCGCGGGCGACCCGCTCCTGCGCGACACCGAGCGCATCCTGACCGCCTACGGCGAGGCCGGTGTCCGGGTCGCCTACTCGGTCGCCATGAAGGAGCAGAACCGCATCGTCTACGGCGACGACAGCAAGTTTCTCGGGACGCTGCCGTCCGCGGTGGCCGAGGCTCTCGGCGCACGACTGCGCGGCAGCCTGTCCGGGGACGGCTATCTCGAGCTCTTCGAGGAGATCCGCCGGAGACACGGATCGGGCGGGGACCGCGTGCGTCTGCTGCTGAGCCCGAGCAACGTGCAGTGGATCTCGGACGACCTGTTCCAGCGGGTCGCGGAGACGGCTCGACGTCACGGCACCGGCATCCACATGCACCTGGCCGAGAGCGCGTACCAGCGCGCCTACACCCTGCGCACCTTCGGCAAGACGCCCGTCGCGCACCTGCACGATCTCGGCGTGCTCGTCCCGGGACTGTCGTGCGCGCACGGCGTGTGGCTGTCGGACGACGACCTCGACCGTCTCGCCGACGTCGGCGCGGTCGTCTGCCACAATCCGAGCTCGAACCTGCGTCTCCATAACGGCGTGGCCCGCGTCCCGCGCATGCTCGCGCGCGGTCTCACCGTGGCGCTGGGCGCGGACTCCAGCGGCTTGAACGACGACCAGGAACTGCTGCAGGAGCTCCGTCTCGCGAACGCCCTGCACCGCGCACCGCACCACGATGGCGACGCGCTGACGCCCGCTCAGCTGCTGCACATGGCCACCGCGGGCGGCGCGCGCGCGTGTCTTCTCGGCGACCGCGTCGGCTCGCTGGAGATCGGCAAGCGTGCCGACGCGGTGCTCGTGAACATCGACCGGCTCGGCGATCGTCTCGGGACCACCGCGGACGTGCCCATCCTGGCGCTCCTCGTCCAGCGCGGCCGCGCCTCGCACATCGACACCGTGCTGATGGACGGCGAGGTCGTCTTCACGGACGGTCACTGCACGCGGATCGAGGAGGCCGCCGTGCTCGCCGAGCTGAGGCACGCGTTCGCGCGGCCGGCCGCACCCCACGAGGCGGAGCGGCGATCCCTGGTGGAGTCGCTGCGTCCTCACGTGCACGCCTTCTACCGCGACTGGCCCCCCGCGAGCATGAAGGGAGATATCGCGTGACAGCGCGACCGCGCCGGGCCGACTTCGGCAGCGCCGACGGGCGCATCGACAGCCGACCGGCTCGACGGCGCCACCGTGGACTTTGCTGACATCTTCACGCGCGCGGAGCACGGCGTCTCGCGTTGACCGCTCTGCGGGGCTCCCGTAGCATCGGGTCCATGGCGACCATCACGACGACCAAGCGGTATCTCACGGACGAGCAGATCGCCGCGTATCGGCGCGATGGCTACGTGGCCGTGCCGCGTCTCATCCCGCTCGACCGGGTGGAGGCGCTCCGCCGGCTCACCGACGAGTTCGTCGACCGATCGCGCTCGCTGACGACGAGCGATCGGGTCTTTGACCTCGATCCGCGGCATACCGCCGGCGCGCCGGTGCTGCGTCGCATCAAGGATCCCGCGGACCACGATCCGCTCTACCGCTGGGTCGCATTCGAATCGCCGATTCCGGACGTCGTGGCCGAGCTGATCGGGCCGTCGGTCCGCTTTCACCACAGCAAGCTGAACCTGAAGGGCAGCCGCGTCGGCGCGCCCGTCGAGGTGCATCAGGACGCGGCGTTCTACCCGCACTCCAACGACGACGTCCTGGCGGTGGGGCTGCTGCTCGATGACGCCACGGCGGAGAATGGGGCGCTCGCGGTGCTGCCGGGCAGCCATCACGGGCCGATCCACAGTCACTTCGATCACGAGGGACGTTTTGTCGGCTGCATGCGGCGCGCCGACGTCGACGGCCTCGACCGTCGCGGCGCTCGGCTGCTCACGCTTCCGGCCGGCAGCATTCACATCCATCACTATCGGCTCGTGCACTGGTCGGCGCCGAACACTTCTCCCGGCGAGCGTCGACTCCTCATCAACTCGTACTCGGCGGCAGACGCGATCAGCCTCGTGCCTGACTCCACCGGCTCACCGCTCGTCGGCACGCTCGTTCGCGGGACGGCGCCCACGACCGTGCGACGGACGGCGGGCGAGATGCCGCTGCCGCCGGACTTCAGTCGCGGCTACACGTCGATCTACGAGCTGCAGAGCGCATCGGAATCGCGCACGATGTAGCGCGGGCGCCGCGGCGGGCGGATGAGCGAGCCCGCGGGTGGCGGGGTCGCCCGGCGACCCGTTTCCCGCACACGAAGAC
>JBKPPN010000330.1:0-5432 GCA_046733575.1 Candidatus Methylomirabilota bacterium
TCGTCATTCCGAAGAACGCACGCGCGCCCTGAGCGCCTGGCTTCATCACTACAACTGGCATCGCCCGCACACCGCGACCGGCGGCCAGCCCCCGATCACCCGGCTTGTCTCTGCGGACAACGTCCTGAGACTTCACAGCTAGCCCGTCTACCGGCTGAGCTTCGGGTTCAGCGCCTCGGTGAGGCCGTCGCCGAGGAGGTTCCACGCGAGGACGAGGAGCAGGATCGCGAGCCCGGGAAACATCGAGAGGTGCGGGGCGGTGCGCAGGTATTCGCGCGCGGTGCTGAGCATCGCGCCCCATTCCGGCGATGGCGGCTGGGCGCCCAGGCCCAGGAAGCTCAGGCCCGAGGCGATGACGACGACCGTGCCCATGCGGAGCGTGAACTGCACGACGATGGGCGCGAGGCAGTTCGGGACGATGTGACGCCAGAGCAGCCGCCAGCCGCTGTTCCCCAGCGCGCGTGCGGCGGCAACGTGGTCCGTCCCCTTCACGCCGTGCACCGCGCTGTGGCTCACGCGGGCGAAGCCCGGGACGGTGTTGATGCCGACCGCGACCACGACGTTCTCGATGCCGGGGCCGAGCACGCTGACCACCGCCACGGCGAGGAGAAATCCGGGGAAGGCGAGGATGACGTCGACCAGGCGCATCACGCCTTCCTCGACGAGACCGCCGCGGTAGGACGCGACCACACCGGTCAGCACACCGAGGCCCGCGGCGATCAGCGACGCCGCGAGGGCCATGCCCTGCGAGACGCGCGCGCCGTACAGGACGCGCGCGAGGATGTCGCGGCCCAGCTCGTCGCGGCCCATCCAGTGCTCCCACGACGGTCGGGTCAGCGCGGCGCCGAGCTGCTGCTTGAGCGGATCGGCGGGCGCGAGCCACGGGCCCGCGATCGCCATCAGGCCGAAGCCGATCACGAGGGCGAGGCCGACGACGGCCGCGCGATTGCGACGGAACCGTCGCCACGCCGCGAGCGACGGACGGGCGCCCGGCTCGACCGTGACGTCCACGGCCGCGGCCGCCGTGGTGAGCGACGGGGCGTCAGTACGTGATGCGGGGATCGGCATAGCCGTAGAGAAGATCGGCGGCGAGATTCGCCAGCACTGACAGCAGCGTGACGAGCAGGATCGCGCCCTGCACGACCGGGAAGTCGCGCATGCCGATCGACTCGACGATGAGCCAGCCGATGCCGGGATACGAAAACACGGTCTCCACCAGCACCGAGCCCGCGAGCACGAAGCCGAACTGGAGCGCCACGACGGCGATGACGGGCAGGAGGGCATTGCGGAGCGCGTGACGCCCGATCACGCCGCGCTCGGCGACGCCCTTGGCGCGCGCGGTGCGCACGTAGTCCTCGTTGAAGACCTCGAGCATGCTCGCCCGCGTCATGCGGGCCACGATGCCCAGCGTGGATGCGCCCAGCGTCACCGCGGGCAGCACGAGATGCGCGATCCCGCCCGTGCCGCCCGAGGGGAGCCAGCGCAGCAGCACCGCGAACACGACGATGAGCACGATCCCCAGGTAGAACGGCGGCGTCGAGACGCCGACCATCGCGACGGCCATGGTGGCGTAGTCGAAGCGCGAGTGACGCCAGGCCGCCGCGACGACGCCGGCGACGAGTCCCAGCACGGTGGCGAACGCGGTGCTCAGCACGGCGAGGATCACCGTGTTGACGAGGCGCGGACGGATCTCGTCGATGACGGGTCGCTGCGTCTTGAGCGAGCGGCCGAACTCGCCGCGCGTGACGTCGCGCAGGTACATGCCGAATTGCACGTGCAGGGGCTGGTCGAGGCCGAACTGCTGGCGGATGGTGGCGAGCTCTTCGGGCCCGGCGTCGGCGCCCGCCACGAGGCGGGCCGGATCACCGGGCACCACGCGCATCGTCACGAACACCGCCACGAGGATGCCGAACAGAACGGGGACGAGAAAGAGCAGCCGCCGCGTGAGGAGCGTCGTCATCGCCCCCTTCCCCTCCTGGGCGGCGGACTTTGCTTAACGCTTGATCGACGCGTCTTTCACCACCGCGCCACCGAACGGAATCACGTACGCGTTCGAGAGCTCGCGCTTCGCCGCGCCGATGTACTTGTAGTTGACGAGGAAGAGCCACGGGGCGTCTTCCATGACCTGCTTCTGGGCGATCTTGTAGGCCTCCATGCGCTTGGCGCTGTCGGTGGTCTGGCGGCCCGCCTCGAGGGCCTTGTCGACCACGTCGCTCTTGTAGAAAGCGAGGTTGTAGGCGCGCGGGGGCCAGTTCGTCGACAGGAACGTGCCGCCCATGCCCCAGTCGGCGTCCTGCGTGCCGACGGACCACGCCAGCATCGCGAGGTCGTACGGTGCGACGGGATCCGGCTTCTGCCCCACGCGACCGATGTAGGTCGCCCACTCCATCTTCTGGATCTGCACGTCGAAGCCGACCTCGCGCAGATAGCCCGCCGTCGCCTCGCCCACCTGGCGGTCCTGCGGATAGCGACCGTCGGGGATCCACATCACGAGCTTCGTGCCCGGCTTCACGCCGGCGTCCTTGAGGAGATCGCGCGCCTTGGCGGGATTGAACTTGTAGTAGTCGCCGACCGCCGAGTAGCCCCACAGGTACGGCGAGACGGGCGACTTCGTGAGCGGCACGGCGAGGCCGTTGTAGATGTTCTTGGCGATGGCGTCCTTGTCGACCGCGTAGTTGACGGCGTGGCGGACGCGCACGTCCTTGAAGACGTCCTTCTGCATGTTGAGGGCGAAGTGCAGGTTGTCGAGGCTGTCCACCATCATCACCTGCAGCTTGCCGTTGCCCTTGAGACGCTCGACGTCCTGAATGGGGATCGGGGCGGCCATGTCGGCGTCGCCCGCTTCCAGCATCGCGACGCGCGACGCCGGCTCCGGCACCGGCTTGAACGTGATCTTGTCGAGCATGGGCTTGGTTCCCCAGTAGGCGTCGAAGCGCTTCACGACCACGCGGTCCTTGGGCACCCACTCCACGAACTCGAACGGCCCCGTGCCCGTCGGGTGCAGGTTGATGTCCTTGCCCCACTTCGCGAGCGCCTTGGGACTGTTGAACATCGCCCGGCGTCCGGCGATCGTCTGCAGCAGCGCGCCGTTCACGTCTTTCAGCGTGAGCCGCAGCGTGTGCTTGTCGAGGGCCTCGGCGTGATCGACGCTGGCGAACTGCGAGAGCGTGAGCAGTCCATTGGCCTTGTCGAGCCAGCGGTCGAAGTTGACCTTGGCCGCGGCGGCGTCGAACTCTTCCCCGTCGTGGAACTTCACGCCGCGACGCAGCTTGAAGGTGACGACCTTGCCGCCGTCGGAGTACGTCCACGACTCGGCGAGCTGCGGGATGAGCTTGCCGTCCTTGTCCCAGCCCACGAGGCTCTCGAAGATCACGCTCTGCACCATCATCGACGGGACGTCGCCCGTCGCGGCGGGGTCGAGCCGCGCCACGTCGGACTGGGTGGCGAGCAGCACCGCGTTGCCCTGCTGCGCGTACGCCGCGATGGTCACTCCGAGGATCACGGCGACGGCGAGCGCCGCGAGCCAGATGCCGCCACGATGCCGGGATGTCATGCGCGTCCTCCTCTCAGTCACAGGAATCCGAGGTCGACGTGCTCCTCCATGTCGGTCACGAAGCGCGCCAGCATCCGCACGGCACGCGCGGCGTCGTTCAGGTCGATGACCTCGTTCGCGGAGTACGAGTAGCGCCGCGGCACGCCGACGCTGATGGTCGGGATCCCCTCGCGCACGAGGTGGATCGACGCCGCTTCGGTGGAGCCGCGCCAGAGATGCGTGGCGAGCTGCACGGGCACGCCCTCGCGCTCCGCCGCCTGCAGCAGATACCGCTTCATGGCGGGATGCGCGATGCTGCCGCGGAACGCGCCCGTCGACGCCGCGAGCAGCACGACGGGACCGGCGCCCATGCGGAGCGCGATGTCCTGCGTGGGGCTCGAGTCCGGCGTGTCGCCCGACGAGAGCCCGTCGATGGCGATCGCGTAGTCGGGCTGGATGCGATAGGCCGCCATCATGGCGCCGCGCAGTCCGACCTGCTCCAGCACGGTGCCCACGGCGTGCACGGTGCCGAACGGCGTCGCCGACTGGATCTCGGTCAGCAGTTGCAGCAGCACCGCGACGCCGAGGCGATCGTCCATGGCCTTGCCGCACACGCGGTCGCCGCCGCTGAACTCCGCCAGCTCGCCGACGAACGTCACGGGGTCGCCCACGCGGATCCCCATGCGCGCGACCTCGTCGGCGCTGCTCGCCCCGACGTCGATGTACATGTCGTACACGTCGGGCTTCCGCGCCTGCTCGTCGGCCGACTGCAGGTGTCCCGGCTTGGCGCCGACCACGCCGAAGTGGCCGTTGACCGACACGCGACGGCAGAGGACGAGCGCGTCCGCCGTGCCGCCGAGGCGATCGAAGCGGAGGAAGCCACTGGGCTCGATGCCCTTCACGATGAAGCCGATCTCGTCGAGGTGCGCGCTGATCATCAGCCGGGGATGCTCGTGACGACCCGGACGGACCGCTGTCACGTTGCCGTAGCGATCGGTCTCCACGGTGTCGGCGAGGGCGCTCACGCGCTTCTGGAAGTAGGCGACCGGGCCCTGCTCGAAGCCCGGCGCGCCGTGCAGTGACAGCAGGTCGCGGAGGCTCGCGCGGATGCCGTCCTTGATGGCTTGCATCAGCGCGTGAGGTAGTCGAAGGCCGAGAGCACGTGCATCTTCACGATGTGCAGGTACTCCTCGATCTCGACGTGCTCGTCCGCCTGCGCCATGCCGCGCGGGAACGGCCCGTGCACGAACGCGGGGATCCCGCGCTGTCGCCAGAGCCGCGCGTCCGTCCCGCCGAGGCTGACGATCGGCGTCGGCGTCGGCCGTCCCAGCGCCGCGGCGTTCGCGCGCACGATGCCCACCATCTCGTGGTTGGGATCGCACACGCTCGGCGCGCTGAAGTTGATCTCCTCCATCGTGGCCTCGGGATAGCGTGCGAGGATGCCGCGCACCGCGGCCATCACGCGGTCCTTCTCCATGCCGGGTGGGAGACGGATGTCGGCCTCGATGACGCAGGTGCCGGGGACGATGTTGACCTTGAGCCCGCCGTGGATGACGCCGATGTTCACGGTGACGCGCTGAAGGATGTCCTTCGCGCCCGGGCCCTGCGCCTCGTCGATGGCGGCGGCGGCGCCGGCCAGCGCGTCCTGCACGTCGATCGGCACCGACGGCTGGAGCGACGTCAGCTCCTCGAGATCGATGATCAGCTTCGCGGCCAGCTTCGTCGCGCTGGGCGAGAGGTGCGTGTAGGCGCCGTGCGAGCCCTTCGTCTGGATGGTGATCTTCAGCCACAGCGGGCCCTTCTCACCGAAGCGAATCGTGAGCGGGCTGCTCGGCTCGCCGTTGAGCAGGCAATCGCCGTGCACCTCGGCGTGGTCCATCAGGTAGCGCGCCCCCCACGG
>JBKPPN010000331.1:0-9396 GCA_046733575.1 Candidatus Methylomirabilota bacterium
TCGTGATCTCGAGCCGGGCGGGCAGCGGCCGCGTCCTGCCCCGCACCCTGCTCCGCGAGCGCGGCTTCGTGGCCGCCGACAACCTCAATCCTCAGAAGGCTCGTGTGCTGGCCATGCTGGCCCTCACGCGCAGCGACGACCCGACCGAGGTCCAGCGGATCTTCGACGAGTACTGAACCCGCCGTCGGCGCGACGGCGGGCCTCAGCCGCGCCGGCTGCTCCGCCCCCCGGGACCGCGATCGAGATCACGAAGCAGGCGCGCGACCTGGAGCATGATGTCCGACATCGCTGGCTGGAAGCCCGAAAGGATGGAATCGATCGACGCGAGCGTCGCGCCATCCACCGACCGCGCTGCCATCGCGCGACTGAACTCGAACGGAATCGGCAAGCCGCGACAGCCTCGCGCCGTGATCTTGACGAGCGCAGACGCCGCGTCGCGATGCCCGGCAGCGAGCGCGCTGTCGGTCAGTGGTTCCCAGACCGACTCGAGATACGCGGGCCACCGTGCGAGAGCGCGGTACACGCTCGGGACGACCGGATGTCCGAGCCGGCCGGTCGCGTCGTCGAACAGTCGACGGATGCGAAGATCCGCCGCGGCCGGATCGACGAGCGACAGGCGCGGCATCGACGCCGGCGCACCGCGAGGCACCGTGCGTGGAGGCGGCCCGCCGCGGCCGCCGATCGGCCGGCCCTGCCACGCCTCGCGCAGCGCGGTCGCGGCCACGAACGCCTTGGGCACGACGTAGAAGCACGCCTCGAGCACGCCGCGGATCTCGTCCCGCGCGTCGCGCTCAACCGCGATCGACGGCAGGGAGCGCTCGGCGACGATCGGCTTGAGTCGATCGATGACCGCGATGCGCACCTGGCCCGCGAGCTGCTCGGCGTCGACGGACGCGAGGTTCCCCTTCAGCCCATCCCATGCGGGGACGGTGTAGGCGGGATGCAGGGCGAGCGCCCGGAAGACGTCGGGGACACACGTCGAGCGCAGCGTGGCGCGCACCTCGTCGTACAGCGCCGCGACGTCCCCGCGGGCGTCGGCCTCCTCGATCTGCGGGAACGGCGGCGCCACGTGGGCGTCCGCTACTCCAGTGACGGCCGGCGCGTGTGCCAGTCGGTGGCCCGCTCGTAGGCGTGTCCGACGCGGAACACCGTCGCCTCCGCGAACGGTCGTCCCGCGATCTGGAGGCCGACCGGGCGACCGTCGACGGAGAATCCGCACGGGACCGACAGGGCGGGCAGGCCGAGCACGTTGAACGGCCGCGTCAGCCGCGAGAAGCGACCCATGCGTCGCACGAACTCGTCCACCGGCCCGGCCTTCGTCGCGTCGAGCGCGGGCGCCGGCTCGGGGATCGTCGGCGTGAGCACGAGGTCGACGTCGGTGAAGACGTCGTCGATGAACTGACGCGTCAGTCGCGCCCGCAGACGCATCGCCTGCAGGTAATCGTGGGCCGAGATGTGGAAGCCGACCTCGAGGCGCGCCCGGACGACGGGCTGGAGCTCGTGCGGACGCTCGCGCGCGAGCCGCTCGTGGATGACGGCGCTCTCGGCGCGCGCGATGACGTTACCGATGCCGTGCAGGATGGCGGGATCCGGCAGCCTCAGCGGCCGCAGGCTCGCGCCGAGCGATTCGATGGTCCGGGCCGCCTCGCGCACCGCCGTCTCGACGTCTGCCGTCACGCCGCCGAAGTAGTAGTTGTCGGGCACGCCGACGCGCAGTCCCGCGATCCCGTCGTCGAGTCCCGCGGTGTAGTCGACCACGGCGCGACGGCTCGTCGTGCCGTCGCGGGGGTCGTGGCCCGCGATGACGCCGAGCATGAGCGCGGCGTCGCGAACGGTCCGCGTCATCGGCCCGAGATGATCGAGCGACCACGAGAGCGCCATGGCGCCCCCGCGGCTCACACGTCCGTAGGTCGGCTTGAGGCCGACGATGCCACACGCCGCGGACGGCAAGCGGATCGATCCGCCGGTGTCGCTGCCGATGGCGCCGGCGGCGAACCCGGCGGCCACGGCGGCGCCACTCCCGCTCGACGATCCGCCCGACACGTGCCCCCGGCGCCACGGGTTCTGCACGTCACCGTGATGCGCGTTGTCGCCGAAGGGCCCCAGCGCGAGCTCGGTCATGTTCAGCTTGCCGAGCGTGATGGCGCCGGCCGCGCGCAGCCGCGTCACGATCGTGCACTCGTGCTCGCTCGTGAAGTACTCCGCTGTCCTGGTCCCGCACGACGTCGGAAGCCCGTGCACGTGGCAGAGGTCCTTGTACGCGAGCGGCACGCCGTGCAGGGGTCCCCGCCACCGTCCCGCCGCGGCATCCGCCTCGAGCGCGCGAGCGGCCGACAGCGCGCCGTCGGCGTCCACGGTGATGAAGCTCCGGATCGCTCCGTCGTACCGGCCGATACGATCGAGATACGTCCGCGTCGCCTCGACGGGGGACACGGCCTTGGTGCGGATCGCCTCCGCGAGCGAGACGAGCGTCCAGTCGCTCATGACACGCCTCCGTCGGCCACGCCGTCGTTCTCCAGGGTGGCGGCGAAGTTGGAAGGCTCCTCGCTCATGGCGAGGTCGGCACAGGTGCGCTCGATCAACGCCGCGACGTCGGCGACATCGACGCGGGTCTGACGATCGGGATCAGCCATGGGTCAGCTCCAGTGCGTGAGGGTTGGGCGCAGCGACCGCGCATGCACACGATAGGCGACGGGCACCACGGACGCCACCCGCCACACGAAGGGAACGCGAGCGACGACGGCAGGGGGCGGTTCGGTGAACATCGCCGGGAAGTCGGTCGGGACCGTCGGCGTCTCGCATCGCATCACATGCCAAGATACGCGCGCTTGACGTGGGCGTTGCCGAGGAGGGCCGCGCCCGCCCCGACCAACACCACGCGTCCGTTCTCGAGCACGTAGCCCCGTCGCGACAGCGCGAGCGCCTGACGGGTGTTCTGCTCCACGAGCAGGACCGCGGTGCCCGCGCGATTGATCTCCGCGATGGTGCGGAAGATGTCCTTCACGATGCGCGGCGCCAGCCCCAGCGACGGCTCGTCCAGCATGAGGAGCCGCGGCAGCGCCATCAGGGCGCGCGCGATGGCGAGCATCTGCTGCTCGCCTCCCGAGAGCGTCCCCGCCGCCTGGCTCGCTCGCTCGCGCAGGATCGGAAACATTGCGAAGGCGCGCGCGAGACTTTCCCCGCGGCGCGCCTTGGCCGCCGTCGTGTACGACCCGAGCTCCAGGTTCTCCCGCACGCTGAGGCCGGAGAAGATCTTGCGGCCCTCGGCGACCTGCACCACGCCGCGCTCGACGACCCGGTGCGGAGCGAGCGTCTCGATGCGCTCACCGTCGAACACGACGGCGCCGCGCCGTGGACGGAGCAGTCCCGAGATCGTGCGCAGCAGCGAGGTCTTCCCCGCCCCGTTCGCGCCGACGACGGACACGATCTCACCGGGCTCCACGGTGAGCGACACGCCGTGCAGCGCGGGCAGGTCGCCGTAGGCCACGTCGACCTCGCTCAGCGTGAGCAGGCTCATGCCTCGTTCCCGAGGTACGCCTCGACCACGCGCGCATCCGCGAGGACGTCCGCCGGCGCGCCCTCGCCGATCTTCTCGCCGTGGTGCAGCACGACCAGCCGCTGGGCGAGCGCGGTGATCGCCTGCATCACGTGCTCGATGATGAGCAGGCTCACCCCGCTCGCGTGCACGCGACGGATCACGCTCACGATGGCGTCGATCTCCGTGGGGTTCAGCCCCGACATCACCTCGTCGAGCAGGAGCAGCTCCGGACGCGTGGCGAGACCGCGCGCCATCTCGAGGCGCTTGCGGTCCGGGAGCGTGAGCGCGCGCGCGGGCACGTCGCGCTTGGCGTCGAGGCCGACGAAGTCCACGACCTCCCGCGCCCGCGCGCGCGCCTCCGTCACCCCGTCCGTGCGGGTGAAGGCGCCCACCATGACGTTCTCGAGCGTCGTCATCCCGGCGAAGGGCTGCACGATCTGGAAAGTCCGCGCGAGGCCGCGGCGACAGATGGCGTGGGGCTTCAGCCCGATCAGCGAGGCGTCCTTGAACGTCATCGTCCCCGACGTCGGGAGGTGGAACCCGGAGAGCAGGTGGAACACCGTGGTCTTGCCCGCGCCGTTCGGCCCGATGAGCCCGACCATCTCGCCCGCGGCGACGGTCACGTCGAAGTTGCTGACCGCGGTGAG
Source organism: Candidatus Methylomirabilota bacterium (assembly GCA_046733575.1). GTDB lineage: Bacteria > Methylomirabilota > Methylomirabilia > Rokubacteriales > CSP1-6 > JBKPPN01. The sequence continues at coordinate 4,186 of JBKPPN010000331.1, forward strand.
GCCGCCGAACCGCTTCGTCAGGCCCCGCACCGCGAGCAACGTCACGCCGGGACGCTTGCCGGGGCGGGCTGGCGCATCCGTCGCGCCCATCCCATCAGCCCGTGGGGGAGGAACGAGATGACCAGGATCAGGATGAACCCGTAGACCATGATATCGACGCCGGCGCGCCCGCGGATCAGCCCGCGCGTCAGCTCCGACACCGGAGTGAGGACGAAGGCGCCCAGGAACGGTCCCAGCACCGTCCCCGCGCCGCCGACGATGGCCTGGAGCAGCGCCTGGATGGAGATGGCGGGACCGAAGGTCACCGTCGGGTCGATGTAGGCGAAGTACTGCGCGTAGAAGGTCCCGCCGAGCGCGGTGAGGAACGACGACAGCGCCATCGCCCTGAGCTTCACGCCGAGCGCGTCGACGCCGGCGGCCTCGGCGGCGTCCTCGTTCTCTCGAATGGCCACCAGCGCGTAGCCGAGCTTGCTGCGCTCGAGCCGCCACGTCAGCGCCACGGCCGCGAGCGCCATGGCGAGGATCACGTAGTAGTACGGCAGCTTGCCCGCGAACACGAAGCTGGCGGGCGCGGACACGCGGTTGGGAATGACGAGCCCGATCGACGAGCCCACCGCCTTCGTGTTCACGGCCACCACGCGCAGCATCTCGGCGAAGGCCAGCGTGACGAGCGAGAAGTACGGTCCGCGCAGCCCGTAGCGGAACGAGAGGAATCGTGCGAACAACCCGAAGAGCGCGGCGAGCACGGCCCCGACCAGCATGCCGATCCACGGACTCACGCCGAGGCGCAGGAACAGCAGCGTGGACGTGTAGGCGCCGATCCCGAAGAAGGCGGCGTGGCCGAACGAGAACTGCCCGGCGTAGCCACCGAGGATGTTCCAGCTCGAGCCGAGGTAGCCGACGAAGAGCACCGTGATGAGCACCTCGACGAAGTACGAGGGCAGCACGGGCGGGAGCGCGACGAGCAGCGCGGCGGCGACGAGCACCGCAAGCCTAGCGGTCACGCCGACCTCCGAACACGCCGGCCGGCCGGAACAGCAGCACCGCGACGAAGATGAGGAACACGACGAACTGCTTCAGCGACCCCGGCAGCACCGCGGCGCCGAGCGACTCCGCCAGCCCCACGATGAAGCCGCTCAGCAGCGCGCCGAGGAAGTTCCCCATCCCGCCCAGCACGACCACGACGAAGGCCATGATGTTGAACGACTCCGCGACGTCGGGCGCCACGTAGAAGAACGGCGTCACCAGCGCGCCCGCCACCGCCACCGACGCCGAGCCGATGCCGAAGGCGACCGAGCGGATGCGACCGACGTCGATGCCGACCAGCATGGCGCCCTCGGGCTCCTCGGCCAGCGAGCGGATGGCCTTCCCCACGTCGGTGGCCTTCAGGAATGCGAAGAGCGCGAGCGCCATCACGACCGCGCCCGCGCAGGCGATCAGCTTGGGAACCTCGACGAGCGCCTCGCCGATCTCGAACGAGAGGCCGGCGTAGCCGACGCGCACGGTGCGGAAGTCGGCCTGCCACGCCACGAGGGCGAGGTTCTCGAAGAGGAGCGCGAGGCCCAGCGTCAGCATGAGCTGGTTGTGCTCGGCCGCAGCGCGATTGGGCTCGATGACCAGACGCTGGATCACCACGCCGACGACGAAGAAGAGCGGCGCGGTGACGACGATCGACAGGTACGGATCGATGCCGGCCAGCGCGAACAGCCAGTACGTCGTGTACATCGCCAGCATCATCAGCGCGCCGTGGGCGAAGTTGATGATGCGCAGCACGCCGAAGATCAGGGTCAGCCCGCTCGCCACGAGCCCGTAGACGCCGCCGAGGAGGAGGCCGCTGATGACGGCCTGGAGCAGGAGGCCGGAGGTCACGCTCCCGGAGCGAGGCGCGCCGGCGCCTGCCTCACGCCTTCCACTTGGGAACGGGATAGACGGGCTTCGCCTCCGCGTAGCGCGCGGGACCGACGACCACCGGTCGCCCGTTCTGCACCTGGAGCAGCGCGGGGCTGGCGTTCGCGTTCTCGCCCGCCTCGTCGAACTTGATCGCGTCCTGGGGAAGGATGTGATCGGTCAGGCTGGTCTTGGCGAGGGCGTCACGCACCTTGTCGCGCTCGGTCGAGGCGGCGCGCTCGAGCGCGTCCTTGAGGACGTGGACGTTGACGTAGGCCATCACCGCGTGCGACGTCATCGGCGCGCTGTACTTCTTCTGGTAGGCCTCGAAGACGGCCTTCGCCCTCGGCGACTGCGGGTTGTGCCAGTAGTTGCCGTCGAGCAGGTGCTCGGTGACCTCGCGGTTCTCCGCGATGAAGCGCGGGTTCGAGTACGCCGCATTGGAGAGGCCGACGAGGGCGTTGACGCCCATGCGGAGCTTGGCGGCTGTCTCCGCGATCAGCTTGCCGTCGCCGTAGTAGCCGCTGATGAGCAGCACGTCCGGTCGCGCCGCCTTCACCTTGGAGAGCTCCGCGGTGAGATCGGGCGAGCGCAGGTTGTACGGGATCCGCTGCACCAGCTGGTAGCCGAGCTTGCCCGCGAACTCCTCGACGTGGTTCCCCATCGTGGTGCCGAAGTTGCCGTCCTCGTGCATCATCGCCACGCGCTTCAGCGGCGTCGCCGCGCTCTTGGCCATCTCGGCGAGGTTCGTCATGGTCACGGTCGCCATGGCCCGCCCGTTGGGCTGCACGCGGAAGACGTACTTCAGGCCGCCCTCGGTGAGGTTGTCGGCGACGGAGCCGAGCAGCATGAGCGGCACGCGCGCCTTCTCGGTGTCCTGCCGCAGCGAGAACGCGACCAGGCTCGAGAACGGGCCGATGATGACGGACACGCCCTGATCGATCAGCCGCGACGCCTCCGACTTGCCGAGCTCGACCTTGTTCTGCGTGTCGCCCTTGAGCAGGGTGAGCTTCGCGCCGCCCAGCGCCTTCACGCCACCGGCGGCGTTGACCTCGTCGGTGGCGAGGTCGAGCCCGTTCTGGCTGAACTGCGCCTCGAGCGCGAGCGGCCCGGTGACGGGAAGCAGGATGCCGACCTTCACCTCCCGCGCTTGCGCGCGCACGAGGGCGGGCACGCCGCTCGCCACGGATGCCACGCTCACCGCGCCCATCGTCTTCAGGAATCCGCGCCGGCTCCGATCGTGCGGCATCGCGTGGTGCTCACGCTGCATGGAAGGCCTCCGGGATCGCGCAGGAGTCGCTCAGGTCCGTCCGAGCGCGGTCAGGCTAGCACCGGCTCCGCACCGCGGTCAACGAAGCGACATGCTAGACTCGCGCGCAATCGACGCTCATCCGCGGCTCGTCGTGCAAGGAGGCACGTGATGATCTCTCGCCGTCAGTTCCTCGCGAGCTCCGCCGCGCTCACCGCGGGTACCGCGCTCCTCGCCCGCGCGCCGGGCGCGCTCGGCCAGCCGGTGCGCGAGCTGCAGGTGTGGCACACCGAGGTGGAGCCGCAGACGGTCAAGACGATCCAGGACACGTCGGTCGCCGAGTTCGAGAAGAAGTTTCCCGGCTTCAAGATCAAGCAGCAGGCGCTGGGCTGGGGTGATCTGAACACGAAGCTGCTCGCCGCGCTCGCGGCCGGCAGTCCGCCCGATCTCACGCACCTGAACCCGTTCATGACCGCGTCGCTCTACACCAAGAACCTCCTCCGCCCGATGGACGAGCTGATCCGCGCCCTCGGCGAGAACGACATCCACGAGGCCACGCTGAAGCTCCAGTACTTCGACGGCAAGTACTACGGCGTGACGCACGCCATGGGCGCGACGTACTTCTGCGAGCGGCGCGACCTGCGCGAGAAGAAGGGCCTGAAGCCGCCGGAGACGTTCGACGACATGCTGAAGCTCTGCGCCGCGCTCACCGAGGGCGGGCGCTACGCGTTCCAGATGCCGGGCGAGAAGCTCTACATGGGCTTCGTGCACCCCGCGGAGTGGCTCGCCTCCAACGGCGGCACGTGGGTCGACGCGAAGACCTGGCGGCCGCAGCTCAACGGCAAGTCGATGCTCGAGATCCTCGACTACCTGCAGAAGCTCAACAAGTTCCAGCCGGAGGGCTGGTCGGGTCAGAAATACCTCGACACGCAGGCCGCACTGGCCACGGGCAAGATCAGCATGTCGTACCTCTCCGGCGCGCGGGCCATCGGCTACATCGAGAAGTACGCGCCGGAAGGCATGCGCGACCCCGAGCACTTCATGCCGATGCTCCGACCCAAGGGGCCCTCGGGAACGATCGGCACCACCACGCTGGACGGCGAGAACTGGGCGGTGTTCACGCAGTCGAAGTACCCGAACGAGGCCATGGAGTTCCTGCGGCTCTTCTACAAGAAGGACAACTACCTCGCGTACTGCCACAGCGTGCCGATCCACCTCACGCCGATCTTCAAGTCGATGCTCAACGACCCGGCGTATCTCGCCAACGAGCGCATCAAGAAGTGGAAGGCGTGGCACGACGTGATGCTGACGGCGCTCCGTCAGCACCGTCTGCTCCCCCTCGGCTTCACGCGTCCCGAGGACAACGTGTTGCCCTTCCTCGCGGAGCTCGACGGATCGGGGATCGTCGCCGACCTCGTGGTCGAGGTCATGGTGAGCCAGAAGAACCCGCGCGCGGAGGCCGACCGAGCCCAGCGCCGCGCAGAGGAGCTGCTCACCCAGCTCGGCCACAAGAAGTGGTCCTGACGTCGTAGTCGCGCACTCGGCCGCCGGCCGATGATGCGGCGGAGTGCGCTCGCGGGCTGGCTGCTCCTGTCGCCCTCCCTCGTGCTGCTGGGGGGCCTGGTGGTCTTCCCGATCATCTACAACCTCTGGCTGTCGCTCTTCGACAAGCACGCGTTCCTGCCCGTCCAGAACTTCGTCGGTCTTCGGCACTACGTCTACTTCGCGTCCGACGATCAGTTCTGGTCCAGCTTCCATTACGGCTGCATCTACGCCGGCACGACGCTCACGCTGCAGATCCTGCTCGGCATCCCCGCCGCGCTCCTCCTGAACGAGGCGTTCCGCGGACGCAACCTGCTCCGCGGCGTCGTGCTGTTCCCGTACATGATCCCCACCATCGTCGCGGTGATCCTCTGGAAGTGGCTGCTCAACGACTCGTACGGGCTCGTGAATCACCTGCTCGTCGCGGTGGGACTCGTGCGCGCGCCGGTGCCGTGGCTGGGGAAGGACTACATCATGGCCTCGCTCGTGTTCACGAGCGTCTGGCAGTTCTTCCCGTTCGTCGTCATCACCTA
>JBKPPN010000332.1:0-5504 GCA_046733575.1 Candidatus Methylomirabilota bacterium
GTCCACAATCGATCGCGGCGGACGCGGCGACTGGACGTGACGAGCTATGTCGAGGTGGTCCTGAATCACGCCGCCGCCGACGCCGCGCACCCGGCCTTCTCGAAGCTGTTCGTCGAGACCGAGGTCGTTCCCGAGAGCGCCGCGCTGCTGGCGCGGCGACGGCCCCGCGCCAGCGACGAGTCCTGGCCGTGGCTGCTGCACGCGCTCGTCGGTGTGAGCGACGTGCAGTGGGAGACCGATCGCCTCCGCTTCATCGGACGAGGTCGAACGCTACGCCGGCCCGCCGCGCTGACCGCGCGAGCGCCACTGTCCGGAACCGTCGGCCCCGTGCTCGATCCCGCCGTCAGCCTCCGCACGACGGTCGAGCTCGGTCCCGGCGCGGAGACTCGGGTCACGTTCCTGACCGGCATGGCGACGGATCGCGCCGCCGCCATCGCGATGCTCGCGCGCGGCCAGGATCGCGCCGCGATCGACGCCGCCTTCGCTGCCGCCGCCGATGCCGAGCGCGCGCTCTGGATGCGTCTCGGCATCTCGGAGGAACAGGCCGCGAAGTTCCAGATGGTTGGAGGTGCGCTCTCGTACGCGCACCCCGCGCTTCGCGCACCGGTGCCACGCGTCGGCGCGGACGTCGACGTGAACGGCACGCTCGACCGACTCGGCATTCCGCGAGACCGGCACGTGATGGTCGCGGAGTGCGGGTGGGACGATCCGTTTCTCTCCGAGGTGCTGACGGCGCGACGTTACTGGGAGGCCAAGGGCCTGTCCATCACGCTTGTCGTCGCGCCGGAACGCACTTCCACGGCGTCGCGACCGACGCGTGTCGACGACGGGATCATCGAGCTGCCCCCTGCGGCGGCGTCGGCGGCAGACCGGGCGGCGGTAATCGTCGCGGCTACGCTGGTGGTCCGCGATTCACTGCCGGCGATCGAAGTGCGGGATACGGCGGGTCCCGCGCCGATACGCGAGTCCGGGGCGAGCGCGTCGGCCTTCGACGATGCCGCGCCGAGCGCTGGCGCCGTCGGCACGGGACTGCAGTTCTTCAACGGCCACGGCGGCTTCTCGCCGGACGGCGCGGAGTACGTCGTGCGCCTCTCGATGAGCCGGGACGGCGGGCGTCCCACGCCGCTTCCCTGGATCAACGTCGTGGCGAACGAGCGCTGCGGGTTCCTCGTCAGCGAGAGCGGCGCGGGCTACACGTGGAGTCGCAACAGCCAGGCCCACCGGTTGACGCCCTGGTCGAACGATCCCGTCATCGATCCGCACGGCGAGGCGCTCTACGTCCGCGACGACGACACCGGCGCGCTCTGGTCTGCCGTGCCGGGGCCAGCGCCCGCCGCCTGTCGCTACGAGGTGCGCCATGGCTTCGGCTACTCGCGCTTCGTCTGCACGAACGACGGCCTCGCGCACGACACCGTCATGTTCGTGCCCGAGCGCGATCCCGTGCGCATCGTCCGGCTCCGGCTCACCAACGAGAGCGACCGACGTCGTCGTCTGTCCGTCGTCTCGTATTGCCGGCTCGTGATGGGCTCGATGGGCGACGTCCCCGGCGCGATCGTCACCGCGCACGACGCCGACCACGACATCCTGCGGGCCGTGAACGCGAGGGGGAACGAGTTCCGCGACGGCATCGCGTTCGCTGCGGTCGTTGCCGATCGCGACGTCGATGCGCGTCGCTTCACGTGCGACCGCGCGTCCTTCATCGGCCGGAACGGCATCGTGGGCGAGCCCGCCGCGCTCCGGCCCGGGATCGACCTGGATGGCGCGTGCGGCGCCGGCCACGATCCCTGCTTCGCGCAGCAGGTCCGCGCGATGCTCGAACCGGGCCAGACGATCGAGATTGCGTTCCTGCTCGGTGAGTGCACGGAGCGGGAGGCGGTCCGCGACCTCGTCACGCGCTACCGGCGGCCGGGTGAGGTGTCGCGCGCGCTCGACACGGCGCAGGCGCAGTGGCGATCGCTCGTGTCGACGATCTCGGTCGAGACGCCCCTGCCGGCCCTCGACGTGCTCCTCAACGGCTGGCTGGTGTACCAGGCGCTCAGCTGCCGGATCCTCGCGCGCTCGGCGTTCTATCAATCCGGTGGCGCGTGGGGCTATCGCGACCAGCTGCAGGACGTCGCGGCGCTCGTGCATCATCGACCGGCCCTCGCGCGCGCGCAGATCCTGCTGCACGCGGCGCACCAGTTCGTCGAGGGCGACGTCCTCCACTGGTGGCATCCCGCGCCGGTGGAGCGCGGGCTGCGCACGCGCTTCTCGGATGACCTGCTGTGGCTGCCGTACGTGACGAGCCGGTACGTCCGGCTCACCGGTGACCACGACGTGCTGGACGAGGTCGTGCCATTCCTCACGGCGCGCTCCCTGCAGCCGGGAGAGGACGAGGCGTATCTGGCGCCGGCAGTGAGCGACGAGCGCGCCGACGTCTACGAGCATTGCTGCCGCGCCCTCGACCGGTCCCTCACGCGCGGCGCGCACGGGTTGCCCCTCATGGGCACGGGGGACTGGAACGACGGGATGAACCGCGTCGGTCGGCAGGGCCGCGGCGAGAGCGTCTGGCTCGGCTTCTTTCTCGTCCACCTGATCGACCGCTTTCTTCCCCTCTGCGCGCGGCGTGGCGACGGCGCGCGCATCCAGACGTACGCCGCGTATCGTACGGACCTCGTCGCCGCGCTCGACGATGCCGGCTGGGACGGCGCGTGGTACCGGCGGGCGTACTACGACGACGGGACGCCGCTCGGCTCGCACACCGGCGACGAGTGCCGCATCGACGCGATCGCGCAGGCGTGGTCGATCATCTCCGGCGTGGCGTCGCCGGACCGCGCCGCACGCGCGCTCGACGCGACGGAGGCGATGCTGGTGTCGGAGCGTGACGCCATCATCCGCCTGCTCACGCCGCCCTTCGTCACGACGCCGCTCGATCCCGGCTACATCAAGGGCTACGTCGCCGGCGTGCGCGAGAACGGTGGTCAGTACACGCACGGCGCGTGCTGGGTCGTTCGCGCCATGGCGGAGCTCGGACGCCGCGATCGCGCGGCGCAGCTGCTCCTGATGCTGCTGCCCACGTCGCACGCGCTGACGTCGGACTCGGCGGATCGCTACAAGCTGGAGCCGTACGTCGTCGCGGCCGACGTCTACGGCGAGCCGCCGCACGCGGGCCGGGGCGGCTGGAGCTGGTACACCGGCTCCGCCGGCTGGCTGTATCGCGTGGCGCTCGAGACGATCCTCGGCTTCAGCGTCGAGCACGGGGACACGATCCGCCTGCGTCCGCGCGTGCCGGACGGCTGGCCCCGGTACCGCATCACCTACCGCACGCAGACCGGCACGGTCTACGACGTGGAGGTGACGAGTCCGCATGGACGCGCCGCCGCCGTCGCGACCGTCGAGGTCGACGGCCGATCGGTCGCGTGTGGCGAGGAAGGCGCCGCGGTTGCCATCGCCACGGACGGACGCACGCATCACGTGAAGGTCGTGCTCGCGTGACGTGGTGCGCCCCCGGGCGGGCCCGCGCATGAACGACGACCCGATCCGTCTGACGCGACTGACGTGGGCGCGACTCGGTCGTGCCGTCCGGGAATTTGCGACCTGCGACGTGGGCTGGCGCGCCCGCGGCCTGTTCGGCGTGCTCATGGGGCTGCTCGTCGTCTTCAACGCCTTGAACGTCGTGAACAGCTACGTGGGCCGCGACTTCATGACCGCGATCTCGAATCGCGACTCCGCCGGGTTCATCCGTCAGGCCGTCCTCTATGTCGGCGTCTTCGCCGCGTCGACCCTGGTGGGCGCCTTCTCCTCGTTCAGCGAGCAACGCCTGGGCCTGATGTGGCGGCAGTGGCTCACGCGTCGCCTCCTCGGCGATTACCTCGAGGGCCGCGCCTACTACCGCCTGAGCGCGGCCGGGATGCTGACCAGCCCCGATGAGCGCATCGCGGAGGACGTCAAGGCCTTCACCGCCACGACCCTCTCGTTCGTCCTCCTGCTCGCCAACGCCACCGTCACGGTCGTGGCGTTCTCCGGGGTACTGTGGTCGATCAGCCGGCTCCTGTTCGGCGTCGCGATCGTGTACGCCTTCTGCGGCTCCGTGCTCGCGGTGCTGTTCGGCCGCCGGCTCGTCGGGCTGAACTACCACCAGCTCGACCGGGAGGCCGACTTCCGCGCCAACCTCGTGCACGTGCAGGCGCACGCCGAGTCGATCGCGCTCCTGCGCCGCGAGGACCGGGTCGGCGCGCGACTGCGGCAGCGACTCGAGGATCTCATTGCCAACATGCGACGGCTCATCGCGGTGAACCGGAACCTCGCGTTCTTCACCAACGGCTACAACTACCTCATCCAGATCATCCCGGCGCTGATCGTGGCGCCGATGTTCATCCGCGGCGACGTCGAGTTCGGCGTGATCCCCCAGGCGGCGATGGCCTTCTCCACGTTGCTGGGCGCCCTGTCGCTCGTCGTCACGCAGTTCCAGTCGATCTCGTCGTTCGCCGCCGTGATCCAGCGGGTCGGATCGCTCGTGGACGCGCTCGAGGACGGCGCCGCGCGAGCCGACGCGACCGTCGAGGTGAGGGAGGACGGCGATCGCGTGGCCTACGAGGCCGTCACGCTGCGGTCCGCCGGCGACGACCACGTGCTGGTCCGCAATCTCACCGCGACGGTTCGCACGACGGCCCTCGTGGTGGGACCGAACGACGCGGGCAAGAACGCGCTGTTCCGAGCGACGGCGGGCCTCTGGACACGCGGAAGCGGACGGATCGTCCGGCCCGGCCTCGACGCCATCCTGTTCCTGCCCGAGCGCCCGTACCTGCCTCCGGGCACGCTTCGCGAGGTCGTTGTCCCGGCGTGGAGCGGGGCCGTCATCACGGACGAGCAGGTCGCCGCCGTCCTGCGCAGACTCGGTGTGGACGCCGTCGTGGATCGAATGGGCGGTCTCGACGTCGAGCGCGACTGGGACGACGCCGTGTCGCTCGGCGAACAGCAGCTGCTGTGTGTCGCGCGCGCCGTCCTCGCCGCGCCTCGCTTGGTCTTCCTCGAGCGACCGCGCACGACGCTCGGACCCGCACACGCCGACGACGTCCTGGCCCTGCTGCGGGAGCGGTCGATCGGCTATCTCACCATCGGCGACGCCAGCTACAAGGTGGACGACTACGAGTTCGTCCTCGAAGTTGCCGACGACGGCGCGTGGACCTGGAAGGCGGTGGATGCGGATCGCGTGGCCGCGCGGAGCGGCGAGCCATCATGACCGGCGGCTGAGCTGGAGTCCTACCGGACGATCAGTCCCTGCGGTTCCCGTCCCGCCTTGACGTGGTTGACGAGGGTGAGCGTCTCGGCATCCACGACGGCGACGGAGTTCGCACCGGTCACCGCGATGAAGGCGGTCTTGCCGTCCTTCGTGAAGCCGATGTTCGCGCCACCCGGGCCGATGGCGAGCCGCTTGAGCTCCTTGAACGTCCTGGCGTCGACGATCTGCGCGACGGTGTCCTGACCGTGCGTGATGATCGAGTAGCGCCCGTCCGGCGTCCACG
>JBKPPN010000333.1:0-4025 GCA_046733575.1 Candidatus Methylomirabilota bacterium
GTCCGCTCGGCCCGCGCGAGCTCGCCGCGTTCGCGGAGCGCGACCTGGCGCGCGGGCGAATCGCGGTCACGCCGGCCGCCGGCGTGGTGCGCGGCATCGACGAGCGCGGCGCGCTCCTCGTCGCCGGCGACGACGGCTCGATTACCGCGGCGCGCGCCGGCTCACTCCTGCTCGCGGAGGAGCATCCGTGATCCTCGTATTCGACATCGGCAACACCGAGACGACGCTCGGACTCTTCGACGGCACGGCGCTCCGCGAACACTGGCGGCTCACCACCGAGGTTTCGCGGACCGCCGACGAGCTGGTGGTGCTGCTCTTCACGCTGCTCCAGTCCAAGAGCTACGGGGCAGCCGACGTGGACGGCACGGCGATCGGCTCGGTCGTGCCGCCGCTCACGGGCCCGCTGTGCGACGCCTGCGCCCAGCTCTTCGGCCGCCGGCCGGTGCTCGTCGATGCCCACGCGCCCCTACCGATCACGCTCGACGTCGAGGAGCCGCTCACGGTCGGCGCGGACCGCCTCATCAACACGCTCGCGGCGAGCCGCCTGTACCGGCGTGACACCATTGTCGTCGACCTCGGCACCGCGACGACTTACGACTGCATCACGGCCGACGCGGTCTTTCTGGGCGGCGTCATCCAGCCGGGCGTGCGCACCTCGGCGGAGACGCTCTTTCGGCGCGCGTCCAAGCTCTCGGCCACCGAGCTGGTGCCGCCCCAACGGGTGATCGGCCGGCGCACGGAGGAGTGCATCCGCGCCGGCGTCATCTTCGGCGCCGCCGAGTCGATCGACGGGCTGGTGCGTCGCATCAAGCGCGAGTGGCCGCGCGCCGAGGCGCCGCTCGTCGTGGCGACCGGCGGCCTCGCGGAGACGTTGCGCCCCCACTGCTCGGAGTTCGACCGCGTCGAACCCTTTCTGACCCTGCACGGGCTGCGGATCGCGTACGACCTGCTGTCGGAGGCCGACGCGACCGCGGCGGGGCGGGGGTGAGCGCGCGGGGGTCGCCGCGGTGGCGAGAGCTCAACGGCGCGCGGCGGCTCGGTTACCGCCTGCTGCCCGGAGAGCTCTTCAGCTACCTGCTCCACCTGCGGCCGCGCGAGTGGCCGATCATGGCGGCACACACCGCGCTCGGTTTCGCGCTGGCCGTCGGGCTCGGCCCCGCGCTGCGCGGCGAGCGCATCGGCGCCCTCCTGACGGCGCTCGTCGTCGTCGTCGTCCTCGGCAACGGCGGCACGCTCGCCCTCAACAGCGCCTTCGACCGCGACGCCGGCGACATCGGCTACCTCGACGCGCCGCCGCCCGCGCCGCGTCACCTCGCGGCATTCAGCGTCGTGCTGATCGCGTTAGGCGTGGTGGTGGCGTCTGCCGGCCCGCGCCCCTTCTTCCTGGCGACCCTCGCTTGCGCGGCGCTCTCGCTCCTCTACAGCGTGCCGCCGGTGCGCCTCAAGGCGGTGGCCGGCGCCGACTGGCTGATCAACATGGTGGGCTTCGGCACGCTCACGCCCTACGCCGGCTGGGCAGTGACCGGCCGGCCACTCACGTCCTCCGCGGCGTGGGCGCTCGTCGCTTTCTGCCCGCTCTTCGCCGCGCTGTACCCGCTCACGCAGCTCTATCAGATCGACGAGGATCGCGCGCGCGGCGACCGCACGCTCGCGATCGCGGTCGGCGTGGGGCCGAGCCTCGCGCTCTCGGTGGTCGCCACGCTCGCCGCCTTCGCCTGCTTCACGCGCGCCGCATCGCTCGCCCGCGTGACGGCGCTCGGCTGGTCGGGGCTCGGCGTCGCGCTCGTCGCCTGGCTCGGCGTCCTCGGTGCCTGGCTCGTTAGGCACCCACGAATGGCGCCCGCCCAGCACCAGCGCGCGATGTACCTCGCGCTCGGCGCGTGGGCCGTCACCGACGCCGCCGTCGTCGCCGCCTTCGCAGTTTGAGGGAAGTGCCGAGGGGGGGTGAGCCGAGAGCTCGGGCCGACTGGGGGCTCTGCCGGGGTGACGCGGGCACCGCTCGATTGACCGCGGGCGCCCGCCAGGCTGGCCGGCCAGGAAAGGCACAAACCTTTATACGGAAACGACTTGCCCGCACAGCCCGGCGTCCGGCCTGACTTGACGTCCGCCGGCCGGGCACCTAGGTTACGCGCATTAGCACTCGCCGAGGGTGAGTGCTAATCATCGGATTCGAAGCACTTCAGGACCACTCATTCGGAGGGACGTTCGCTATGGCTAGCAAGAGTGCCGTGGCCGCGAAGGTTAGCCCGCTCGCCGACCGCGTCGTCGTCAAGGCGCTGGAGGAGAGTGAGCAGATGCGCGGTGGGCTCTACATCCCCGACACCGCGAAGGAAAAGCCCCAGCAGGGCGAGATCGTCGCCGTTGGCCCGGGCAAGTACGAGGACGGCAAGCTCGTGCCGATGACCGTCAAGCAGGGCGACCGGGTTCTCTACGGCAAGTACAGCGGGACCGAGGTCACGATCGACAGCGAACAACTCCTCATCCTGCGCGAGTCCGACGTCCTCGCGGTCCTCAGCTGAGACGACGCGCGAACCGCGGTGACTGACTGGGTGGCCGGCTCGGCCACGGCCAGCGAAGCACCGATCGCTCGATTCCTACACTCTCCTATCCAAGAACTCCCATGGCTGCGAAAGAGCTCTATTTCAACACGGACGCGCGCGCTGCTCTGAAGCGCGGCGTCGACCAACTCGCCGAGGCGGTCAAGGTGACGCTCGGCCCCAAGGGCCGGAATGTCGTCATCGACAAGAAGTTCGGCGCGCCCACCGTGACGAAGGACGGCGTCACCGTGGCGAAGGAGATCGAGCTGAACGACCCGCTCGAGAACATGGGCGCCCAGATGGTGAAGGAGGTCGCGACCAAGACCTCCGACCTCGCCGGCGACGGCACCACGACGGCCACCGTCCTCGCGCAGGCGATCTTCCGCGAGGGCCTCAAGAACGTCACCGCCGGCGCCAACCCGATGGCGCTCAAGCGCGGCATCGACAAGGCGGTCGCCCGCGTCGTCGAGGAGCTGAAGCGCATCTCGGTTCCCACGGCCGGCAAGAAGGAGATCGCGCAGGTCGGCTCCATCTCGGCGAACAACGACCGCGAGATCGGTGACCTCATCGCCGAGGCGATGGAGAAGGTCGGCAAGGACGGCGTGATCACCGTCGAGGAGGCGAAGGGACTCGAGACGACGCTCGAGACCGTGGACGGCATGCAGTTCGACCGCGGCTACCTGTCGCCCTACTTCGTCACCGACCCCGAGAAGATGGAGGCGGTGCTCGAGGACGCGCTGATCCTCATCCACGACAAGAAGATCTCCTCGATGAAGGACCTGCTGCCGATCCTCGAGAAGGTGGCCCAGATGGGCAAGCCCATGCTCATCATCGCCGAGGACGTCGAGGGCGAGGCGCTCGCCACGCTGGTCGTCAACAAGCTGCGCGGCACGCTGCGCGTCTGCGCCGTCAAGGCGCCCGGCTTCGGCGACCGCCGCAAGGCGATGCTTGAGGACGTTGCCGTCGTGAGTGGCGGGAAGGTGATCTCGGAAGAAGTTGGCTTTAAGCTCGAAAATGCGGTCGTCACCGACCTCGGGCGTGTCAAGCGCATCGTGGTCGACAAGGATAATACGACGCTGATCGATGGTGCGGGGACCGAGGATCAGCTCCAGGGCCGTGTGAAGGAGATAAAGGCGTCCATCGAGAAGTCCACGTCGGACTACGACAAGGAGAAGCTGCAGGAGCGGCTGGCGAAGCTGGCCGGCGGCGTGGCCGTGATCAAGGTCGGGGCTGCCACCGAGACCGAGCTGAAGGAGAAGAAGCACCGGGTCGAGGACGCGCTGAGCGCAACCCGCGCCGCGGTCGAGGAAGGCATCGTCCCGGGTGGCGGTGTCGCCCTCATCAACGCCATCTCCGCGCTGGACGGCGTCTCGGCCGAAGGTGACGTCAAGAATGGTGTCAACATCCTCCGCCGCGCGCTAGAGGAGCCCCTGCGGGGGATCGCGGCCAACGCCGGCAAGGATGGCGCGGTCGTCGTCGAGATGGTCC
>JBKPPN010000334.1:0-4679 GCA_046733575.1 Candidatus Methylomirabilota bacterium
GTCGAGTACCGGCCGCGCCCCGCCGTCGTCGACGGTCTCGCCGCGCGGGCGCCCGACGCGCCGCAGCTGCACGACGGCGTCGCGCGCAATCGCGCCTACGACTGGGAGTGCGGCGACGCGGACGCCACGGCGCGCGCCATCGCCGACGCGGCTCACGTGACGCGCATGCGAGTGATCGACAACCGCCTCGTGACCTGCTTCCTGGAGCCGCGTGCCGCCATCGCGGAGTGGGACGCCATCAGCGAGCGGTTCACGCTGCACGCCTCGCTGCAGGGCTCGCACGTGCAGGCCGCCAACCTGGCGCGCATCCTCGGCGTGCCGGGCGATCGCGTCCGCTGCATCAGCGCCGACGTGGGCGGCGGCTTCGGCTCGAAGATCCAGCCCTACCCCGAGTACGTCGCGCTGGCGTGGGCGGCGCGGCGACTGCGACGCCCGCTCAAGTGGGTGTCCACGCGCTCCGAGGGCTTCGTCAGCGACGCGCAGTCGCGCGACCACGTGCTCGACGGCGAGCTCGCCCTCGACGCGCGCGGCCGCATCAGCGCGCTGCGCGTGCACTCGATCCAGAACCTGGGCGCGAACATCGCCACCGGCATGCCGATGTCGACCATCCTCAACATGGAGCGGATGATCTCGGGGCTCTACGCGATCCCCGCCATTCACCTCCACCTCGAGGGCGTGTTCACCAACACGGTGCCCATCAACGTCTTCCGCGGCGTGGGACGCCTCGAGTGCGTCTACACCGTCGAGCGGCTCGTCGAGCGCGCGGCGCACGAGACGGGACGCGACCGCGTCGAGCTCCGACGCGCCAACATGGTGCGCGCATTCCCGTACAGGACGGCGACGGGCGCCACGTACGACTCCGGCGATTACGTCGCGCGGCTCGACGAGGCGCTGGCGCTCGGGGACGCGGGTGGATTCGGCGCACGGCGCGCGGCGAGCGAGCGTCGCAGCAGGCTGCGCGGTCTCGGTATCGGCCCGTACGTCGAGGGCACGGGCGGCGTCCCGCAGGAGTACGCCGAGGTGCGCGTGCTGCCGACGGGCATCGTCGAGGTCCCCATGGGCAGTCAGTCGCAGGGCCAGGGCCACGAGACGGTGTTCGCGCAGATCGTGGCCGATCATCTCGGTCTGCCGTACGACAGCGTGCGCATCGTCGCGGGCGACACCGACCGGGTCGCGCGCGGCGTGGGGACGTTCGCGTCGCGCTCCATCGTGCGCGGCGGCAACGCCGCGGTCGAGGCCGCCGATCGCATGGTGACGAGCGGCACGGCGATGGCCGCGCATCTGCTCGAGGCGGCCGTCGGCGACATCACGTACGAGCACGGCGGCTTTCGCGTGGTGGGCACCGATCGCGCGATCGACCTCTTCGAGGTCGCGCGCGCCGCGGCGGCGGGGAAAGTGCCGCAAGCGCTCGGCACCACGTTGCACGGCGCCGCGATGCACGAGAACCCCGCCTTCGCCTTCGCCAACGGGTGCGAGGTGTGCGAGGTCGAGGTCGACCCGGAGACGGGCGCCGTCGCGATCGTGGCGCTCAGCATGGTGGACGACTCGGGCCGGGCCGTGAATCCGATGCTCGTGCACGGGCAGCAGCACGGCGCGGTGGCGCAGGGCATCGGCCAGGCGCTGCTCGAGCAGTGCGTGTACGACGACGCCAGCGGTCAGCTCGTGTCCGGGTCGCTTCTCGACTACGCGATCCCGCGCGCCGACGACCTGCCCGCGATCGCCATCACGAGCCGCGACGTCCCGAGCCCGACCAACCCGCTCGGCGTGAAGGGCGCGGGGGAGGGCGGCACCGTCGGCGCGCCGGGCGCCCTCGTCCACGCGATCCTCGACGCGCTCGCGCCCCTCGGGGTCACCCACATCGACATGCCAGCAACGCCGGCCCGCGTGTGGCAGGCGATCCGGAGCGCGCGCGGACAATCGCACGACACCGTCCCAGGAGGTTCTTGATGCCAGGCTCGGAGCGAACGATCACGGTGCGGGGTAAGGCCATTCAGCTCTCGGAAGGCGGTGACGGACCGCCCGTGCTCTACCTGCACGGCGCGGGCACCTTCTGGTGGATCCCCGCCCACGACCTGCTCGCGCGACGTCACCACGTCTACGCGCCCGTGCACCCCGGTTTCGGCACCTCGACGGGCGTGGAGGAGATCGAGGACATCGAGGACCTCGTCTTCCACTACCTCGACGTGATGGACGCGCTGAAGCTGGACCGCGCCGACGTCGTCGGGACGTCGATGGGCGGCTGGATTGCGGCCGAGCTCGCGCTCCGGCAGCCGCAGCGCGTGAACAAGCTCGTCCTCGTCGACGCCGCCGGCATCCGCCTGAGCGACGTCCCCACGCCGGACCTGTTCCTCGCCACCGTCCCGGAGACGCGCGAGCTGCTCTTCGCCGATCCGCGCGGGCCCATCGCGATGACGGCGATTCCCGACACGCCGCCTCCACCGGAGAAGATGGTGATGATGATGAAGGGCCGCGAGGCCGCCGCGCGGATCCTCTGGAACCCGCACGTGCGCTACCGGAAGCTGAAGAGCCGCCTGGACCGCATCAAGACCCCCACCCTCGTCGTGTGGGGCGCGGAGGACAAGCTGCTGCCCCTCGCCTACGGACAGGCGTACCAGAAAGGCATTCCGGGCGCGCGCCTCGTCGTCATCGACAAGTGCGGTCACCTGCCCCACGTCGAGGCGCCCGATCGATTCGCCAACGCCGTCCTCGATTTCCTGAAGGCTTGAGCAGAACGGGAGACTGACGATGCAATTCGCGCTCTTCAACTTGATGCCGTACCGGTATCTGCCCGATGACTTCGAGAAGCGGTACCCGTCGTCGTGGCTGACGTGTCCCAACACGCTGTTCGACGCGGAGAAGGGTCACGAGCTCTACACCACCTACATCGACCACCTCGTGGCGGGCGAGAGGCAGGGGTTTGACTGCATCGGCGTGAACGAGCACCACCAGAACGCCTACGGCATCATGCCGTCGCCCAACATCATCGCGGCCATGCTGGTGCAGCGGACGAAGAGCATCAAGATCCTCGTCCTCGGCGACGCGCTGCCGCTCTACGACCACCCGCAGCGCGTGGCGGAAGAGTTCGCCATGCTGGACGTCATCAGCGGCGGACGGCTCATCGCCGGGCTGGTGGTCGGCCTCGGCGTCGAGGCCTACGCCTACGAGGTGAATCCCACCACGTTCCGCGAGCGCTACCGCGAGGCGCACGACCTGATCGTGCGCGCGTGGACGGAGCCGGGGCCGTTCCACTTCGACGGCAAGCACTACAACTTCCGCTGGGTCAACCCGTGGCCGCTCCCGATGCAGAAGCCGCACCCGCCCATCTGGGTGCCGGGCTCGGGCAGCATCGAGACCATTCACTGGGTGGCGGAGCACCGCTACCCCTTCATCGCCATCCCGTTCTCGCCCTTCGAGACGATGAAGGAGCACTTCGACATCCTGCGCGAGTACGCGTCGACCAAGCTCGGCTGGGACGTGCCGCCCTCGCACGTGGGCTGGCCCGCCTTGATCCACGTCTCGGACACCGACGCGCAGGCGCGCGAGGAGATCCAGGAGCCGTTCTGGTACCTCGCCCGGAAGGGACTGCGGCTGCCGCGCGAGTACATGTTCCCGCCCGGCCACACGTCGGTGGAGTCGATGACGCGCGTGGCCGGTCCCAAGCGCAAGTACATGAACGCGCTCACGACGTGGGACGAGGTCGAGGAGGGCGGCTACGTCATCTACGGCAGCCCCGCCACGGTGCGCGACAAGATGATGGACCACATCAAGCGCGCGCGCTGCGGGATCATCAACTGCATCTTCCAGATCGGCAACCTGCCCACGGAGAAGGCGCTGCACAGCCAGGAGCTCTTCGCGTCGGAGGTGATGCCCGCGCTCCGCAAGGAAATTCCCTGGTGACGGCGCCCCACGCCGATCTCTGCTATCTGGACGCGACCGAGATGGCGCGCCGGATCCGCGCCCGGGAGCTGTCCCCGGTCGAGGTGACGCGCGCCCATCTCGAGCGGATCGGCGTGGTCAACCCCGTCGTGAACGCGATCGTCACACCCAACCCGCGCGCCCTCGACGAGGCGCGGGAGGCCGAAGCCGCCCTCACGCGCGGCGAGGTGCGCGGCCCGCTGCACGGCGTGCCGGTGACGATCAAGGACTGCTTCGACGTCGCCGGCCTGCGCACCACGCGCGGGTCGGCGCTCTTCGGCGATCACGTCTCCCGCACTGACGCCACCGCCGTCACGCGGCTTCGCGACGCCGGCGCGGTGATCCTCGGCAAGACCAACATGCCGGAGTTCGCGCTGTGGTGGGAGTCCGACAACCGCGTGTTCGGTCGCACGCGCAATCCGTGGAACCTCGACCGCATCGCGGGCGGCTCCACGGGCGGCGAGGCGGCCGCGCTCGCGTCCGGGCTCACCGCGCTCGGCCTCGGCAGTGACGTCGGGGGCTCGATCCGTCAGCCCGCGCACTGCTGCGGCGTGGTCGGGCTGAAGCCGACCCACGGTCGCGTCCCGCTCACCGGGCACTGGCCCGAGACGCTGCTCCGCAACATGCACGTCGGTCCCCTCGCGCGCAGCGTGCGCGACCTCGCGCTCGGGCTGCGCGTGCTGGCCGGCCCCGACGGCCACGATCCGTATGCGCTGCCCGTGCCGCTCCCGCGCCTTCCCGATGCGCCCGTCGAGCTGCCCGCG
>JBKPPN010000335.1:0-3569 GCA_046733575.1 Candidatus Methylomirabilota bacterium
GTCGTGGAGATGCTCGAGCCCCGCGGTCTCGGTGCGCTGCAGCTCGCCTTCGAGCAGCTCAAGGCGCGCCTGGCGGCGGAGGGACTCTTCGACGCGCGCCGCAAGCGCGCGCTCCCGCGTTACCCGCGCCGGATCGGCATCGTGACGTCACCGACGGGCGCCGCGCTGAAGGACATCCTGCGCGTGATCCGACGGCGGTTCGGCGAGCTCGGGATCGTCGTGGCGCCTGCACGCGTGC
This sequence comes from Candidatus Methylomirabilota bacterium, assembly GCA_046733575.1. GTDB lineage: Bacteria > Methylomirabilota > Methylomirabilia > Rokubacteriales > CSP1-6 > JBKPPN01. Next base: position 239 of record JBKPPN010000335.1, read on the forward strand.
AGGGCGACGGCGCCGCGGACGAGATCGTGCGCGCCATCCGCGACCTCAACCGACTGGGCGACGTCGACGTGCTCATCGTGGCGCGCGGCGGTGGCTCGCTGGAAGACCTGTGGGCCTTCAACGAGGAGTCGGTCGCGCGAGCGATCGTCGGCTCGAAGAGCCCCGTGATCTCCGCGGTCGGGCACGAGGTGGACTTCACGATCGCGGACTTCGTCGCCGACCTGCGCGCGCCGACGCCGTCGGCCGCCGCGGAGCTCGTCGTGCGCGAGAAGCAGGCCGTCACGGAATCGGTCGTCGCGCTGACGCAGCGGCTCGAGCGAGCGCTGGACCGTCGGCTCCAGCGCGAGCGCGAGCGCGTGTCGTCGCTTGCCGGACGTCGTGTGCTGACCGATCCGCACCGGCCGCTGCGCGATCTCGCCCGTCGGGTCGACGACGCCCGTGCCCGGCTCGTGCGTGCCGGCGACGCCATGATCGCCCGGTCCGCGCACCGCCTCGACATCGCCACCGGCGCGGTGAGGGCCGCCAACCCCGTGGCCAAGCTCGTGAAGAGCCAGCACCGTCTGGACGCGCTCCGTGGACGGCTCCACGCCGGCACCGCGCGGGTCGTGGACCGGTTCCAGCATCGGGTGGCGCGCGACGTCGGACGCCTCGGCTCGCTGTCGCCGCTCGCCGTGCTCGCGCGCGGCTACAGCGTCACACGGCGTCCCGACGGGACGATCGTCCGCCGCGCGGCCGACGTCACGGCGGGCGACGAGGTCTCGGTGCTCGTGCAGGAGGGGACGCTGGACTGTCGGGTGGCCACCACTAGGGAGCGCGATGACCGACCTCAAGTTTGAGGATTGCCTGAGCCGTCTCGAGCAGATCGTGACCGCGCTCGAGGCGGGCAACCTGTCGCTGGAGGAGTCGCTCAAGATCTTCGAGGAAGGGATCGCGATGTCCCGTCACTGTGCCCGCTACCTGGAGGACGCGCAGCGTCGCATCGAGCTGCTCGCCAAGGACGACACGGGCGGCGTCACGACGCGCCCGTTCGCATTCGAGGCGGACGCCGACGCGTGACGTTCGACCTCGACGGCTGGACGAGTATCCGTCGGGCGCTCGTCGAAGCAGCGCTCGACCGCGCGCTTCCTCCCGACGACACGCCGCCTCCCACCGTGCATCGCGCCATGCGCTACAGCGTGCTCGCAGGGGGCAAGCGGCTGCGTCCGCTCCTCGTCATCGCGGGGGCGGAAGCGGTGGGCGGCGCCGCGCAGACCGTCTTGCCGACGGCCTGCGCGCTCGAGCTGATCCACACGTACTCGCTCATCCACGACGATCTTCCCGCCATGGACGACGACGACTACCGCCGCGGGCGCCTCACCAACCACAAGGTCTTCGGCGAGGCGATGGCGATTCTGGCCGGCGATGCGCTCCTGACCCTCGCCTTCCGGCTCGTGGCGGAGAACGCGAACTTCGTGAACGACTCCCGCGTGCTGCGCGACGTCGTCATCGCCATCGCCGATGCCGCGGGTACCGAGGGCATGGTGGGCGGACAGGTGGTCGACATCGAGTCCGAGGGCAAGACGATCTCGGCCGAGACGCTCGACTACATCCACACGCACAAGACCGCGGCCCTCATCCGCGCCTCGCTCGTCGCGGGCGCGATGCTCGCGGGCGGACGGCCGGCGGAGCTCGACGCGATTCGGCGTGCGGGCGACGCGCTCGGGCTGGCGTTTCAGATCGTGGATGATATTCTCGACATCGAGGGGAGCCTCGCCGAGCTTGGGAAAACCGCCGGTAGCGACGAGCGGAAGAAGAAGGTGACCTACCCCGCTCACCACGGTCTCGAGGCGTCGCGCAAGAAAGCGCGCACGCTGATCGAGGACGCCAAGCGCGCGCTCGCGCCGCTCGGCGTCGCGGCCGAGCCCGTCCGCGCGCTCGCCGACTTCGTCTTCAACCGGAGGTCCTGAGTGTCGGCGATCACCGGCGTCTACGCGCGCGAGGTTCTCGATTCCCGCGGCAACCCCACCGTCGAGGTCGAGGTCCAGCTCGAGTCCGGAGCGTGGGGCCGCGCGGCGGTCCCGTCGGGCGCGTCGACGGGCAAACGCGAGGCGGTGGAGCTGCGCGACGGCGACGACAGTCCGCGCTACCGCGGCAAGGGCGTGCAGCAAGCGGTGCGCAACGTGGAAGAGACGATCGCTCCGGAGGTGGAGGGGCTCGAGGCGAGCGAGCAGGCCGCCGTCGATCAGGCGCTCCTCGAGCTGGATGGCACGCCGAACAAGTCGGCCCTCGGCGCGAATGCGATCCTCGGTGTCTCGCTCGCGGTGGCGCGCGCGGCGGCCGACGACGTCGGTCTGCCGCTCTACGCGTACCTCGGCGGCGTCGGCGCGCGGCTCTTGCCCGTGCCGCTCATGAACGTGCTGAACGGCGGCGCCCACGCCGACAACGGCATCGATTTCCAGGAGTTCATGCTCGTCCCCGCCGGGGCGGAGAATTTCTCCAACGCCCTCCGCACCGGCGCGGAGATCTTCCACACCCTGAAGGACCTCCTGAAGGAAAAGGGCCTCGCGACGGGTGTGGGCGACGAGGGCGGCTTCGCGCCCGCGCTCACCTCCAACACCGCGGCCCTCGACCTCTTCATGCAGGCCATCGAGCGTGCCGGCTACCGCCCGGGTGAGGACGTGCTGCTCGCGCTCGACGTGGCGGCGAGCGAGTTCGCCGAGGCGGGCGGCCGCTACCGGCTGCGCCGCGAGAACGTGGTGCGCAGCAGCGAGGAGATGATCGATCTCTACGACTCGCTCATCCGTCGCTATCCCATCGTGTCCATCGAGGACGGGCTCGGAGAGGACGACTGGGCGGGCTGGGGCATCATGACGAACCGACTCGGCGGCCGCGTGCAGCTCGTGGGCGACGATCTGTTCGTCACCAATCCCGCCATCATCCAGGAAGGCATTCGCAACGGCATCGCCAACGCCGTCCTCGTCAAGCTGAACCAGGTCGGGACGCTGACCGAGACCATGCAGGCCATCGAGCTTGCCAAGCGCGCCGGCTACGGCACCGTCATCTCGCACCGGTCCGGCGAGACGGAGGACACCTTCATCGCCGACCTCGCGGTCGCCGTCAACGCGGGCCAGATCAAGACGGGCTCGCTCGCGCGCGCCGAGCGGACGGCGAAGTACAACCAGCTGCTGCGCATCGAGGAAGAGCTCGGGCACGCCGCATCGTGGCCCGGGCGCAGCCTCTACACCCGCGCGGTGCGGTGAACCGCCGCCTCGCCGGCGGTGTCGTCGTCGTCGTCATCGCCCTCGGGCTCGCCCTCTACGGCAGCTCGAGCCTCATGCGCGTCCTCCAGATG
>JBKPPN010000336.1:0-18235 GCA_046733575.1 Candidatus Methylomirabilota bacterium
ACCTCGAGATTCTCCAGCACCGTGAGGGACGGAAACACGCGGCGGCCCTGGGGCACGAGGCCGATGCCGCGGCCGACGTGACGGAAGGGCGCGGCGTCCGTGATGTCGTCGCCCTTGAAGCGCACGCGCCCGCGCCGGAGCGGCATGAAGCCGATGATCGAGCGGATGAGGGTGGTCTTCCCCATCCCGTTGCGGCCGAGGATGCTGACGACCTCGCCGCGGTCCATGCGGAGCGAGACGCCCTGCAGGACGTGGCTCTCGCCGTAGTACGCGTGCAGGTCGTCCAGCTCAAGCACCGAGGTAGATCTCGCGCACGAGCGGGTTCTCGCGGATCGATTCGCGCGTGCCGTCGGCGATGACGCGCCCGTAGTGCAGCACCGTGACGTAGCGCGCCACCTGCAGCGCGATGTCCATGTCGTGCTCGATGATGAGCACCGTGATCGACGGGTCGAGCGCGTCGAGCAGGCGACCCATGTGCTGCGACTCCGCGGGCGACAGTCCCGCCGTCGGCTCGTCGAGGAGCAGGACGCGCGGAGCGCCCGCGAGGGCCAGGCCGATCTCGAGCTGGCGCTGCTCGCCGTGCGACAGGCTGCGGACACGGCTGGCCTCGCGGTCGGCCAGCCCCACGGCGTCGAGCGTCTTGCGGGCGCGCGCGTGCAGGTCGGCGTAGCCGCTCACCGGTCGGTACATGGCGAACTTGACCGGGGTCAGCGCCTGCACGGCGAGCAGACAGTTCTCCAGCACGGTCAAGGCGGGGAACAGGTTCGTGATCTGGAACGTGCGCGAGAGGCCGAGCTTGGCGCGCCGGTGGGACGGCGCGCGCGTCACGTCGCGACCGAACAGCGTGATCGCGCCCGACGTGACGGGCAGCGCGCCCGCGATGAGGTTGAAGAGCGTGGTCTTCCCCGCGCCGTTCGGGCCGATCAGGGCGCGCCGCTCGCCGGGCCGGACGGCGAGGTCGACGCCGTCGACGGCGCGCAGCCCGCCGAAGGACTTCGACACGCCGGACAGCCGGAGCGCGACCTCGTCGCTCAGCGCCCGGCCTCCGATCGGGGCGCGCTCAGCAGTGGCGACACGGCGGATAGTCGCGCGTGTAGAGGGGCGCCTTCAGGTAGTCCTCGGGGTTGTACTTCCAGAACTGGCTCACCGCGGGGTACGTGGCGATCACCGTGTTCTGCAGCTTGCCACCGACCTTCTCGACCTTGCGGACGTAGATGTTCTGCACGGGATTGCCCATCCGGTCGATGCTGAGCGGCCCGCGCGGCGCGTCCTTGAGGTCGACCTTGCGGAGCGCGGCCAGGAACGCCTCGCGGTCCTCGACCCTGCCGTTCACGGCCTTGATGGCCTCCGCGATCCAGCGCGCATTCGTGTAGCACGCCTCCGAGTAGTACGAGGCGCTCTTCCCCGCGCGCGCCTCGAACGCGCGCGCGAACTTCACGTTGGCGGGTGTGTCGAGCGCGGCCGAGTAGTGGAGCGCGGTCAGGGTGCCGATGGCCTCGTCGCCCATCTGCGGCAGCACCGACTCGTCCGTCGTCGTGCCTCCGCCGAGCAGCGGCATCTTTTCCTTGAGGCCGCTCGTCTCGTACTGCTTCACGAACTGCAGCGCGAGCCGACCCACGAAGAGGGCGAGGACGGCGTCGGCGTCGCGCTTCACCTGGGCCAGGAACGGGGCGAAGTCGTTGGTGTTCAGGGGCGTCCAGACCTTCTGCACGATCTGGCCGCCGCCTTCCTCGAACGTGCGCTGGAACCCGCCAACGGTTTCCCAGCCGAACGCGTAGTCCATCCCGATCGTCACGACTTTCCTGTACTTCGTGTTCTTCAGCACCCAGTCCGCGAACGGATGCATGGGCTGGCTGGTGGTCCAGCCCGTGCGGACGACCCAGTGCGCCGGCTTGCGCTGGGTGAGATCGTCCGACGCCATGACGGGATAGGTGGCGGGAATCTTCTGGCCGTCGACGTACGGATGGAGCGCGTAGCCCGTCGATGCGAGCAGCCCGCCCGTCAGCACGTGGATCTTGTCCTGCTCGACGAGCTTGCGCGCCTTCGTCATCGCGGTGGAGGGATTGCCCTCCGTGTCCTCCACGATCAGCTCGATCTTCCGTCCGCCCGCCTGTCGGCCGATCTCGTCGAGAGAGAGCTCGGTGCCGGCCAGCATGTCCTTCCCCGTCGCGGCGAACGCGCCGGTGAGCGGGACGAGCAGTCCGATGCGGATGGGGCCGCCCTGCGCGCGCGTCTCGACGGGGGCGCCGGGACCGGCGGCGAAGGCGAGCAGGACGATCGCGCCCAGCACACGGGCGAGAGCCGAGTGACGCATGGAAAGCCTCCTCTTCAGGGCGTCATCGACGGTCGCCGCGCAGGGCGCCCAGCACGCCGCGCGGCGCCCAGAGGATCACGCCGATGTAGACGGCGCCCAGGATCAACAGCCAGCGCTTGGTGTACACGCTGACGAAGTTCTTCAGGAACACGATGACCGCCGCACCGATGGCGGGTCCGGCCAGCGTGCCCGGTCCACCGAGCGCGACCATCAGGAGCGCTTCCACCGACGTGACGAGCTGCACGTCGACGGGGCTGACGAAGCCGTTGTAGTAGGACCACAGCATGCCCGCGCAGCCCGCGAAGAAGCCGGCCAGCACGAAGGCGAGGTACTTGTGCAGCCACACGTTGTAACCGAGCGCGCGCATGCGGGTGTCGCTCTCGCGGATGCCCTTGAGCGTCATGCCGAAGGGCGAGCGCACCAGCGTCCCCAGCACCAGCCAGACGATCGCGGAGATGACGAGCACGAAGTAGAAGAAGGGCAGCGGGTTGTTGAGATTGAAGGGCAGACCCCAGTCGGGGCGCGGCACGCCGGAGATGCCGTTGTCGCCCTTCGTCAGCGACACCCACCGGAACGCCAGGCCCCAGACGACCATGCCGAGAGCGAGCGTGATCATGAGGAAGTACGTCCCCGTCGCGCGGATCGCGATGAGCCCGAAGAGCGCCGCCGTGACGGTGGCGGCGACGAGCGCGGCGGCGAGGCAGCCGGCGAGGCCGACCTGACGTTCCGTGGCCAGGATCGCCACGACGTACGCGGCGACGCCGAAGTACGCGGCGTGCCCGAGCGACGGCAGGCCGGTGTAGCCGAGGAGCAGGTCGAGGCTCATGGCGAGCATCGCGTAGATGAGCGCCTGCGTGCACAGCGTGAGCGGATACGAGGCGAGGAACGGGGCCACGGCGGCCGCGACGACGAGGACGGCGGCCGCGCCGATCGCGGGGCGACTCATGTCCGCCCGAACAGCCCGGTCGGTCGCAGCGCGAGGATCAGCGCCATCGGCGCGAACAGCGTGAAGTAGGAGAGCTCGGGGAAGATCGCCTTGCCGAAGTTGTCGAGCAGTCCCACCAGGACGCTGCCCACCATCGCGCCGGGCAGGCTCCCGAGCCCGCCCACGATCACCACCACGAATGCGTACGGCAACACCTCGAAGTCCGCCCCGGGGTACACGCCCAGGAAGGCGCCGCCGATGACGCCGCCGAGGGCGGCGAGGAAGGCGCCCAGCGCGAACACGCCCATCGAGACGAGGGGCACGTTGATGCCCACGCCCTGCGCCATCTCGCCGTCGTCGACGGCGGCGCGGATCACCGCGCCGACGCGCGTGCGGTCGAGGGCGAGCCAGAGCAGCACCGCCACGACGATGGCGATGCCGATGATGAAGACGCGATAGGCGGGAAACGCGAACGCGCCCACGCGCACGGAGCCGGTCAGGATGCGCGGCGTCGGGATGGTGTAGGGGTCACCGCCCCAGAGCAGGAGAGCCACGTCCTGGAAGATCAGCGCGAAGCCGATCGTCATGAGCACCTGACCCAGCGTCTGCCCGGCGAGCGTGCGCAGGAAGAGCCGCTCCATGCCGATCCCGATCAGTGCGATGGCGAGCGCGCCGCACAGCATGGCGAGGACGAAGCTGTTCGTGCGCCACATCACGGACAGACCGACGTAGCCGCCCAGCATGAAGTAGGAGCCGTGGGCCAGGTTCACCACGCGCATCACGCCGAAGATCAGGCTCAGGCCGCTGGCGAGCAGGAACAGCAGCGCGCCGTAGGACACGCCGTTGAAGGTCTGGGTGACCCAGAATTCCGCGGTCACGTGAGGCGGAGGAGCCGGGCCGCCGTCGCGTGGAGGATCTGCTGCTGGTCGCGCTTGCCGAGCGTGAGTCCCTTCGTCACGACGTCACGTGGACGCGCGTGGCCCATGTCGAAGCAGTAGTCGCTGCCCATCATCACGCGATCGGCGCCAACCAGGCTCACGAGGTACTGCAGCACCTCGGGGGCGTGGCCGATCGTGTCGTAGGTGAAGCGACGCAGGTAGGCGCGGAACGGACGCTTCGCGACGCCCTTCGTCTCCGGCCGGACGCGCTGACCGTGCGTCAACCGGCCGAACAGGATCGGCAGCGCGCCGCCCGCGTGGGGCAGGCACACCTCGAGCCTGGGGAAGCGATCGAGCACGCCGCCGAACACGAAGTGCGCGGCCGCCACGGCGGTGTCGAACGGGTTGCCGAGCAGGTTATTGAGATAGAACGGTCGGAGACGCGCGATGGCGAGCACGCTCGTCGGATGCAGGAGGACGGGCAGACGCGCGGCCTCGCAGTGCTGGAAGAGCGGTATGAAACCGGGATCACTGAGATCCGTGCCGTTGACGTTCGTCCCCATGTAGACGGCGCGGATGCCGGGCAGTGCGGTGGCGCGCTCCAGCTCGGCGAGGGCGGCGCGGGGATCTTGCATCGGAAGCGTGGCACACCCGACGAACCGATCGGGATGCGCGCGATGCGCCTCGGCCATCGCGTCGTTCACCGCTTGCGCGAGACGGCGGCCGAGGGGGCCATCCGCGAAGTGCGTCATGGGTGTGGTGAGCGAGAGCGCGTGCACGCGGACGCCGAGCCGGTCCATCACACGGCGACGACGATCGGGATCCCAGTACGTGGCGTCGAGCGGCGGGGTGCGCGTGGCGCCCATCACGATGGCCGGACCGCGCGGGTCAGAGCGGTCGAGCGAGAGTCCGAAGGGGGCGCCTTCCTTCTCGATCAGCGCGAGATACGCCTCGGGAAAGAGGTGCGCATGGACGTCGATCGCATCGGGGGGCGGCATGACGGCGCGATTGTACACTAGGCCCTCCGGAGCGAACTTCGACGGCGCCGCGTGCGCCAGGAGGCGAATCGCGTGAGACTTCCGCACGAACGCTTCGACTACTCGCCGCTGCCCTCACGTCCACGCTGGAAGCTGCCGAAGGGCGCGCGCATCGCGGTGTGGACCATCGTCAACGTCGAGGAGTGGGACATCGAGAAGGCGATGGCGCGTCAGTACCTGCCCGCCCCGCAGGGCGTGGTGACGATCCCCGACGTGCCGAACTGGGCGTGGCACGAGTACGGGATGCGCGTCGGCTTCTGGCGGATGTACGAGGCGCTCAAGAAGCGAAAGATCCGCGCCACCACGTCGATCAACGCCAACGTCTGCCGCTCGTATCCGCCCGTGGCCGCGGCGATGCGTGACGCCGGCTGGGAGTTCATGGGGCATGGCGTGAGGCAGGGCGCGATGCACCTGCTCACCGACCAGCGGCAGGCCGTGCGCGAGTCGATCGAGCTGATCCGCGAGTTCACGGGCAAGGCGCCGAAGGGCTGGCTCGGCCCCGGACTCACCGAGACGTGGGAGACGCTCGACATCCTCGCCGAGGAGGGCATCGAGTACATCTCGGACTGGGTGAACGACGATCAGCCCTACGAGATCCGCACGGCCACGCGTCCGCTCGTCTCCGTGCCCTACACCCTCGAGCTCAACGACATCCCGGTGATGGTGGTGCAGCACCACGAGTCGTCGGCGTGGCTGGCACGCTGCAAGGATCAGTTCGACCGGCTGTTGCTGGAGGGCGCGCGGCAGCCGCGGGTCATGGCCATCGCCGTCCATCCCTACATCCACGGCGTCCCGCACCGGATCAAGTACTTCGAGGCGGTCTACGACTACATCGGCAAGCAGAAGGGCGTGTGGATGACGACCGGCGAGGAGATCGCGGAGTGGTGGCGGGCGTCGCGAAGCTGAGCGCGCGCTCGGTCAGCGCATGGGCGCGACGACGACGTCGGTCGGGGCGCCCTTGAGGTAGTTCTCCACGTTGCGGACGGCCCGGACGAGGCCGTCGCGGATGACCTCGGGAGTCTGCCCGGCGTTGTGCGGCGAGAGCACCACGTTGGGGAGGGTCGTGATCGGATCGTGGGGCTTGAGCGGCTCGTCGTGGAAGACGTCGAGGCCCGCGCCTGCGATGCGGCGGTTGGACAGCGCGTCGAGGAGCGCTTCACGGTCCACGAGGGCGCCGCGTCCGGTGTTGACGAGAATCGCGCTCGACTTCATTGACGCGAGCTCGCGCCGACCCAGGAATCCGCGCGTTTCCGGCGACAGCCGCACGTGCAGCGACACGACGTCGGCCTCGCGCAGGATCTCCTCCTTCGGGGCCGGACGCGCGCCGAGCGAGTGCACGTGCGCGGTGTCGCCGCGCGCGCTCCACGCCATGACGTTCATGCCGATGGCCTTGCCCAGCGTGACGACCCGCGCGCCGATCGTACCGGTGCCGAACACCCCGAGCGTCTTGCCCAGGAGCTGGGTCAGCAGCTCGCGCGGCCACTTGCCCTCGCGCACCTGGGCGTCGAGCTGCGGGATGCGACGGGCCACCGTCAGCATGAGGGCCAGCGCGTGCTCGGCCACCGCGTTGGCGTTCGTTCCCGGCGTGTTGCAGATCGTGACGCCGCGCCGTCCCGCCGCGTCCAGGTCGAAGTTGTCGGTCCCCGTGCCCCAGATCGAGACCATCTTCAGGTTGCGACAGGCGGCGAAGACGCCGTCGGTGAAGCGGGCGTGGGCGCGGATGTTGATCGCGACGCGCGCGCGGTCGATGCGCCGGATCAGCTCGGCCTCCTCGTCGGCGCCGCGCTCGGAGTAGACGCGTGTCTCGCCGAGCGCCTTGCACTGGCGCTCGGCGTCCGTCCCCGCGAAGACGGACGGGAAGTCGTCGGGAACGACGATGAGTGGATCGGCCACGACGCGCCTCGGAAGGCCGGTCTAGCCGGCGTCGGCGAAGACGGTCTGCGCGGCCGCCACGCCGGCGCCCGGCTCGGGCTTCGCGCCGAGGTCGCGCAGCGCCAGCTCCAGCGCGGACAGCGTCGGCAGCACGTACATCGGGCTCGCCGTCATGCCCATCGTGCCGATGCGAATCGTCGTCGTGCGCAGCTTGTCGAGCCCCGTGCCGATGAGGATGCCGTAGCGGTCGCGCATGGTGGTGACGAGCGTGGCGGGCTCGACGTCGGCGGGCGTCTTGATCGACGAGACCGTGTTCGAGTAGAGGCTCGCGTCCGGGAACATCGAGAGGCCCATCGCCTCGACGCCGGCGCGAAGCGCCGCCGCCGCGACGGCATGCCGCTGCACGCGCGCGGGCAACCCCTCCTCCAGGATCAGCCGCACCGCTGCGCCCATGGCCGACGTCAGGTGCGTGGGGATCGACACGGGCTGACGGCGCGGCGTCCCGTCGGGAACCTTCCCGCCGCGCGAGACGGGAATCCACCACTCGCGCCAGCGCTGCAGGTCATAGGCGTAGCTCGACGCCTTCGTCTTGCGCGCCGCCATCGCGGCCCACGCGCGATCGCTCACGCTGACGACCGCCAAGCCGAGCGGCGCGGCGAGGCACTTCTGCGAGCCCGTCATGTTCAGGTCGACGCCCCACTCGTCCGTGCGGACGTCGAGCCCTGCGATGGAGGAGACCGTGTCGAGCAGGAAGAGCGCGCCCACGCTCCGCGCGATGGCGCCGACCTCGGCCGCGGGGTACGTCGTGCCCGTCGACGTCTCGTTGTGGACGAGGGTGATCGCCTTCGGTCGGATGCGTTCGGCCTCGGCGCGCAGCCGGGCCAGGTCGAGCGGGCGTCCGGGCTCGACGGCGAACTCGGTGAAGTCCGCGCCCACGCGGCCCATGATCTCGCGCATCAGAAGCCCGAACTGCCCGGCCGCCACGACGAGCACGCGGTCGCCCCGCTCGATGACGGACAGCGCGCCGGCTTCCAGGGCGGTCCGCCCCGAGCCCGGCATGAGGATCACCTCGCCGCGAGTCTGGAAGACCTCGCGCAGCGCCAGCGTGACGGGCTCGAGCACCTCCTCGTCGAAGCTCCGGTCGTACTGGATCGTCGGGGGCTGGTTCATGGCCTGGATCACCGCCGGCGGAAGCTCGGTCGGGCCGGGAATCATGAGGGCGGGTCGCGTGTAGCAGCGCGTCCAGTTGATCGTCACGAATGACCTCCGCAGCGGTTGACGGGCGTTGGATCGAGGGCGAGTCGCGACGCGACTCGCTCAGGGCTCGGTGACGGGAATTGTAGCACCGGGTTGGACGCGCCGACGGCGGTGGACGAAGTAGAGGTTCCGCGCGTACACGAACAGGCCGGCGGCCTGCCCCACGCCGAACACGACGTCGCGCCGATGGATGGCGTAGGTGAGGAGGACCACGCCCCCGCCGATCGAGAAGTACCAGAAGTACGTGGGAATCACGCTCTCCTGCCGGCGCTCGGAGGCGATCCACTGCACGAGGAAGCGCGCGGAGAAGAGTGCCTGTCCGAGGAAGCCGATGACGATCCAGAGCACGTCGGTGGTCACCGAGCGTGCTCCGGGCGGCGGTGTGAGGGGGTGAGACCGGTCCTAGGGCTTTCCGAACATCGCCCGCAGGACCTCGTACGCCTTGCGGATGTCCTCCGGCCGCCGACGGCCGGAGACGAGCGCGAAGATCTTCTCCGCCTCCTCACCGGGAACGGCGCCGATCTTGTCGGCTCGAACGTCGGTGAGGTCGCGGAGCGGGACCTCGAGCGCCACCGAGACGCGGTACAGGCTGTCGATCGAGATCGATTTCTCGCCGCGCTCGACCTCGCCGATGAACTTCCCGCTGAGCTGCGAACGCTCACCGAGCCGCTCCTGACTCAGGCCGCGCTGCTTGCGCAGGGCGCGTAAACGCTGCCCGAGAAACTTCCGTACGTGCCGAACCGCACGCTCTGCCACGGCCACCTCGCTCGCACAAAGTCGGTCCCGGAGGGGTACCCCGGGACGGTACCGGCGGCAGCCTAGGCGTTGTCATGACATCCATCAACCCGCGACGGGTGCCCGGCCCGCTGCCCCCAGCCGCCTTTAGTATGCCACTGGGATACAAGGCCTTCAACCCGCCGGGTGATGGCGGAGTCACAAAATGCCAAGTGCGCGTCTCCTCACGGCAGATCGACCTCGATGGCGCCCTCGCGCACGCGCACATCGTATACGGTGATCTCCAGGTTCTCGTCCACCCGGCAGCGTCCGGTGGCGAGCTCGAAGTCCCAGCCGTGCCACGGGCAGACCACCACGTCGCCCTCGATCCACCCCTCCGCGAGCGGCCCGTCCTCGTGCGGACAGAGCGGGCTGGTGGCATAGAGGCGTCCCGCCCCCGCGTTGAACACCGCGACGGCCAGCCCGTTGGCCTCGAAGAGCGCGCCGTGACCCTCGGGGACCTCGGCGAGGTCCGCCACAGGAACGAAGGCCATCAGCGCCCGGCCAGGATGCCGTCGAGCACGGTCCGGAAGTTCTCGATGGGCTGAGCGCCGACGAGGGGCTGCCCGTTGATGAGGAAGGTCGGGGTGCCGGTGACGGCGAGGGCGCGGCCCTGCCGGATGTCGTCCTCCACCGCGCTCGCGAAGCGGCGCTCGTCCAGGCAGCGCTCGAAGGCGGCACGGTCGAGCCCAAGGTCGACAGCGTGAGCCACGAGCTGGGCGCGCTCGAACCGAGGCTGAGAGGCGAACAGACGGTCGTGGTAGGGCCAGTACTGGCCCGCGGCGCCCGCGCAGCGCGCCGCCTCGTGCGCCCCCTTGGCGAGACGATGCGAGGGGAGCGGGAAGTCCTTGAACACGATCCGCACGCGACCGTCGTACTCCTTGAGGATCTGGTCCAGCGACCGCTGGACGCGGGCGCAGAACGGTCACTGATAGTCGGAGAACTCGATGATGGTGACCCGCGCGCTGGCCGCGCCGCGCACCATGGCGGGCTCCACGGTGACCTCGACGTCGGCGCGCGAGGCCGGGCGGACGAGGAGGAACGCGACCACGAAGAGGCCGGCGGCGCCGAGCAGGAGACCAGGACGCGTCAGGCGCGGCACGTCAGGCGGCCCGGCCCTCGTCGCTGAGCGCGGTGATGATGTACGTGCCGCTCTTCTCGTCGCGCTCCAGGTCGACGATCTTGTGCTTGGCGGCCTCCTCGAGGAGCTTCGAGAACGTCGAGAAGCCGTAGTACGACTCATTGAAGGCGGGGTTCTTGCGGATCATCGTCTGCTTCACCATCGAGCCCCACAGCGTCTCCTTGTTCTCCCGCATGAGCGCCTCGATGGCGTCGATGAGCTGCTGCATGGCCTCGGCCTTCTTCTCCGGCATCCCGCGCAGCAGATGCGTCTTCTTCGTGTCGCGGATGAGGTCCTCGTAGAAGATGAACTCGTCGCAGTTGCTCACGAGCAGGTCGGACGACGACGACTTCACGCCGAGACCGATCACGTAGCGGTCGTTCTCGCGCAGCTTCGAGACGAGGGGCGAGAAGTCGGAGTCACCCGAGACGAGCGCGAAGCTGTCGATGTGCGACTTGCCGTAGGCGAGATCGAGCGCGTCGACGACCATCCTGATATCCGCCGAGTTCTTGCCGCTGTAGCGGGACTGGGGGACGTCGATGAGCTCGATGGCCCACTCGTGGAACGGGCGCTTGTACTCGGTGAACCGGTTCCAGTCCGCATAGGCGCGCCGGACGATGATCTTGCCCTTCTCGAGCAGCCGCTCGAGGACCAGCTTGACCTCGAACTGCTTGTACTGCGCCTCCTTCACTCCGCGGGCGATGTTCTCGAAATCGATGAACAGCGCCAGCTTCCGCTCTCCGTTCATCCGGAGGACCGTCCTTTCCTCGTGCGGGGCGCATCCATTATATGTCGCGGCTCGCGAGCGGCCTCCAGGCGCCGGCGGTCTCCAGGCGCGATGCTATAGTGGCGCATCATGAAGCGTCCCGATCCCGCGCTCGCCGCTCGCGTGCCGCCCGGGCAGGTGCTGACCGAGAAGTGGCCCGTCCTGACCTACGGCCGCACGCCGCGCTTCGATGCCCGGCGCTGGCGCTTCCGCTGCTACGGCCTCGTCGAGCACGAGACCACGTGGACGTGGGAGGAGTTTCAGGCGCTTCCGCGCGTCACGCTCACGTCGGACATCCACTGCGTCACGCGCTGGTCGAAGCTCGACAACGTGTGGGAGGGCGTGGCCATCCGCGAGATCCTCGACCGCGTGAAGCCGCGCCCCGAGGCGACGTTCGTCCTCCAGCACGCCGATCCCGACTACACCACGAACATCGCGCTGGCGGACCTCGCGGCGGACGACGTGATCCTGGCCCTCAAGCACAACGGCAAGGACCTCGAGCCCGAGCACGGCGGCCCGATGCGCCTGGTCGTCCCCAAGCTCTACTTCTGGAAGAGCGCCAAGTGGCTGCGCGCCCTCGAATTCCTCGACGTGAATCCCCCCGGCTTCTGGGAGCAGAACGGCTATCACATGCGCGCCGACCCCTGGACCGAGGAGCGCTACTCCGACCAGGAAACCCGCGCAATGCAGGTCATGCGCGCCGACGCCGCCCGCAAGCTCCGCGACCGTCAGTGACCCCGAGGCGCGACGCGGCTGTGCCGCGTCGCCTCCGAGCCGGGGGCGTCGCGCTCTCGAGTCATCGATAACGTCGCTCGGTCACGATGAGCCAGCCGTGGACGAGGCCGGCGGCGAGCAGGACGACCAATCCGACCACGACGATCTGGATCTCACCCTGAGGCGCGGTGTCCCGATAGCGGACGAGTCCCAGCACCACCAGTCCGGATCCGATGATGGCCGCCAGTGCTCGGGCGAAGTGGACCACGCGGAGCCACGCCAGATTCGTGCGACCGCGCACCAGCGCAACCGACAGCACGGCGACCGCGGCCACCAGCATGCTGCCCGCCGCCATGAGCAGCCCCCACGAGAGCGTCTTCTCGGCCGCCTCCTGGAGCGGGCTGATGGCGAGCAGGTGGGCGACGATCCAGACGGCGATCAGGCCGAAGACGCACGTGAGGACGGCGCGGCTCACGCGCGGGGCGCGGCGTCGCGCGCCAGGAACTCCGTGACGAGGGCCAGGAACCGCTCGGGCTGATCGCCGGGTACGGTGTGGCCGGCGTCCTCCACCTCGGCGAGCTCCGCCGCCGGACACGTCGTGAGCATCCGCTCGGCCGTGTCTCGCGACAGCACGTCGGACGCAACGCCGCGCACGAGAAGCGTGGGACAGGTGATCTCGCGCCACGCCGCCCAGAGATCGATGGGATCGCTGAAGCGGCCCGTCCGAATGGCCTCGCGGATCCCGCGGTCGTACTTCCACGTGAACCCGCCGTCGGCCGTCGGCCGCAGCCCGTGCTCGATGCGGAGCTGCAACCACCGCTCGCTGGACCGGGCGTTGGCCGCGCGCACCCAGGCGAACGCCTCCCGCAGCGTCGCGAAGCGTTCGGGCGAGGCGGCCATGGCGCCGCCGATGCGTGCGCGTCCGCCCGCCGCGATGTCGGGACCGATGTCGACGACGACGAGCCGGCTCACACGCTCGGGATGCCGCGCCGTGTACGCGATGGCCACGCGACCGCCGAGGGAAAGGGCGACGATCGCGAAGGTGCGGATGTCGAGCGCGTCGACGAACGCCGCGACGTCCTCCGCGAGGGACGCGGTCGTGTAGTCGCCGTCGGGCGCGGGGTCGGAGTCGCCGTGGCCGCGCTGGTCGAGAGCGAGCACGCGGTAGCGCGAGGAGAGCGCAGCCGCCTCGTCGTCCCACGTGCGGGCGTGGCCCGTGACGCCGTGGAGCATCAGGATGGCCGGCGCGTGCGCGTCCCCCCAGTCCGTGTAGTGGAATCGCTGACCGTGGAGGTCGAGCACGTGATCACGGTGCATGCGGAGGTCGTCGGGCGCGATTCTATCAGACGGTCTGACCGCTTGATACGATCGCGTCATGGCGCATGGCGCGCACGGCACCGCGGCGGGTCGGTCGCGCGGCGTGCTCACGGCCACGCTGGCGCTCACCGGCGGCTTCATGCTCGTGGAGCTGGTGGCCGGGCTCCTCACGGGAAGCCTGGCCCTGCTCGCCGACGCCGGGCACATGTTCACCGACGCGGCCGGACTGGCCCTCGCGCTGTTCGCCATCTGGGTCGCCTCGCGTCCGCCCACACCGGCCAAGACGTACGGCTACTACCGCGCCGAGATCCTCGCCGCGCTCGTGAACGCGTTCGTGCTCCTGGGCCTGGCCGCCCTGATCCTCGTCGAGGCCTACGCGCGACTGCGCGCCCCGCGCGACGTCGAGGCGGCGCCCATGCTCGCCGTCGCCGCCGTCGGACTGGCCGTGAACCTGGTCGGCGCCTGGCTCCTTCACCACCACGCCGAGCACAGCCTCAACGTGCGGGCCGCGTACCTGGAGGTGCTCACCGACGCCCTCAGCTCGATCGGCGTCATCGCGGCGTCCGTGGTGATCATGGTCACGGGCTGGACGGTGGCCGACCCGCTCGTCAGCGTCGGGATCGCGGTGTTCATCGTGCCGCGCACGTGGTCGCTGCTGCGTCAGGCCGTCAATGTCCTGCTCGAAGGCACCCCTGCGCATCTCGACCTCGGGGAGATCGAGGCGGCGATGCTGCGCGTCGACGGTGTGCGGCGGGTGCACGACCTGCACGTGTGGACGCTGACGTCGGGACGCGAGGCCATGAGCGCCCACGTCGTCGTGAGCGACATCCGGCAGAGCGAGCGTCTGCTCGACGCGCTCCACGCCGTGCTCCACGCGCGCTTCGGCATCGACCACACGACGATCCAGCTCGACAAGGAGCCCGCCGCCGTCTGGCGCGTGCGGACGCCCGACCTCGGCGCGCCGTGAAGTCGTGGCTCGTCGATCCGGTATAGTGGCCCCGATCACGAGGAAGGGGGAGACGAGGCGATGGCGACCTACGCGCTGAGCCAGAAGGCGATCATCCTGCGCGACGAGGACGACGTCGCGATCGCGAAGGCCGAGCTCGCCGCCGGTACCGTGCTGGAGGAAGACGCCGCGCGGCGCCGCATCGAGGTGCGCCAGGACATCAAGCCAGGCCACAAGGTGGCGCGACGGGCGGTCCGCGCGGGGCAACCCGTGCGTCGCTACGGTCAGGTCATCGGGTTCGCCACGCAGGACATCGCGGTGGGCGACCACGTGCACACCCACAATCTCGGCATCGGTCAGCTCGGCGACGACCGCTACGAGATCGGCGTCGACGTCCGCCCTGTCGACTACTACCCGCCCGCCGAGCGCCGCACCTTCCAGGGCTACCGGCGCGACGACGGCCGGGTGGGGACGCGCAACTACGTCGCCGTCATCTCGGGCGTGAACTGCTCCGCCAGCGTGAGCCAGTTCGTCAAGGACCGCTTCCGCGACGTGCAGCGCGACTACCCCAACATCGACGGCGTCCTCGCCATCACGCACAAGTCGGGCTGCGGGACGAAGCTGTTCGGCGAGGACCACATGGCGCTGCAGCGGGTGCTCGCCGGCTACGCCAAGCATCCCAACGTGGCGGCGTACATCCTGATCGGTCTGGGCTGCGAGGTGAACCAGGCCGCCGTGCTGGTCGAGCGGCAGCGCATGGCCGCACCCGGACATCCCGAGCGCAAGCCGTTCGTCGTCAACATCCAGGAGGCGGGCGGGATCCGCAAGACGGTGGAGCGCGCGACGGTCGAGGTGGCCAAGCTGCTGCCGATCGCGAACGAGGCGCGCCGCACGACCGAGCCGGTGTCGGAGCTCACGCTGGCCACGAACTGTGGCGGATCGGACGGCGCCTCCGGCATCACCGCGAACCCCGCGCTCGGGTGGGCCGTCGACGAGCTCGTCCGCCACGGCGGCACGGGCGTGCTCGCGGAGACGCCGGAGATCTACGGCGCCGAGCACCTGCTGATCCGACGTGCCGTCAGCGAGGGCGTGGCCAAGAAGCTGATCGATCGCTACAAGTGGTGGGAGTGGTATTGCCGCGGGATCGAGGCCATGGACAACAATCCTGCGCCGGGCAACAAGGCGGGCGGGCTTACCACGGTGTTCGAGAAGTCGCTGGGGGGCGTCGCGAAGGGCGGCACGACGCCGATGCAGGACGTCTTCCTCTACGGGGAGCCGATCACCACCAAGGGCTTCGTGTTCATGGACACGCCGGGCCACGATCCCGTCTCGATCACCGGGCTCGTGGCGGGCGGCTGCAACATCATCTGCTTCACCACCGGGCGCGGCTCCGTCTTCGGCTGCAAGCCGGTGCCGTCCATCAAGCTCGCCACCAACTCGCTCATGTACCGCCACATGGAAGAGGACATGGACATCAACTGCGGCGTCATCCTCGAGGGGACGCCGCTGCCCGTGGTGGGCCGTCAGATCTTCGAGGAGATCATGGCGGTGGCGTCGGGCCGGTGCAGCAAGAGCGAGCTGTCGGGCGTGGGCGAGGAGGAGTTCGCGCCGTGGATCATCGGCCCCGTGCTGTGATGCTCACGACGACGCGGGGGTCTCGTCCGGCGTGATCCGGATGAGCACGCTGCGCTTGTCGGCGAGGCGGCGACGGATCCACCAGCCCATGAAGAGCGGCACCACCACGGGATACTTGCCCCGGTAAGCGTCGACGACGGCCCGCTCGAGGTCGGGCCGATCGTCGACCCATTCCGCCTTTCCGTCGAAGCGGGGACCATCCGGGCCACCGAGGGCCACGCGCACGCGGCCCGTCGCGCGGATCCGTCGCGACTTGAGACTCGACCTGAGTGTCGTGAAGTACAGCACGCCGTCGCGTGCCATGAACCACACCGGCACGGTTCCGCTTCGACCGCTCGGGCCGAACGTGGTCAGGTACATCCGCTTGGCGCGGCCGAGCGCGGCGCCGACGGCGGGATCGAGCATCAGGCGCTCGTGCGACGCGACGCCGCGACGGTCACGCCGTCGCGCCGTGACGGCCAGCGCCGGCGGCGAAGCGCGCGACGCCCGTCGCGGTCTCGCCCGACGCGATGACGGCCATGCCGCGGCGGAACTCGTTGAGCGTCGCCTCGTCCCACGGCAACGACCACTGCTCGAGGGCGGAGAGGCGGTCCGAGCGCAGACACGTCTGGGGGAGGGCGGCCAGCTCGTGCGCGAGCCGCACGGCCGCGCGGAGCGCGTCGCCCCGCGGCACGAGGCGATTCACCAGTCCCATGCGCAGGGCTTCGTCGCCCGACACGCCGCGGCCGGTGAGGATCAGGTCGAGGGCGTGGCTGCCTCCGATGAGGCGCGGCAAGCGCACGGTGCCGAGGTCGATGAGCGGCACGCCCCACCGGCGGCAGAAGACACCGAACACCGCGTCCTCGGCGGCGACGCGGAGATCGCACCAGATGGCGAGCTCGAGTCCGCCCGCCACCGCGTAGCCCTCGACGGCAGCGATGACCGGCTTGCCGAGCTGCAGGCGCGTCGGTCCCATCGGGCCGTCGCCGTCCTCGCGGACGTCCTTGCGCAAGCCCGCCGCGCGCGCCTTGAGGTCCGCGCCCGCGCAGAACACGCCACCCGCGCCGGTGAGCACCGCCACCGCGGCGCGCGGGTCGGCGTCGAAGCGGCGGAAGGCGTCCGCGAGGGCCAGACGCGTGGGCTCGTCGACCGCGTTGCGCACCTCGGGACGGTCGATGGTGACGATGGTGACGGGACCGTCGGTGTCGACGCGAACGATCGTCATGGACGCCTCCGCGATTGGTGACGCAGCGGGAAGATCAGGACTCGATCACGGTGACGATGAGGCCGATCGCGGCGAGGACGTTGCCGACGCGCACGCACTCGGGCTCGGGGCCGACCTTCACGACGGCCTTGCCCGTGTTGTGCACCTGCCAGGCGATCTCCCAGCCCTCGGCCTCGCTGCACGCGATGGCCTTCTGGAGCTGCTTCACCACCTGCTCGAAGGTGTGGCACTCGCAGTTGTGCAGGATGGTCATCCAGGGGGGCGCAACGCCGGTGCGCTCGATCTCCTCGACGTCAGGAGCGGGCAGCGCCTGCTCGGGCATACGCCAATGCTACACCGGCAGCTTGCCTTCCCCGAGCGTGGGATGGTGCTTCATGGGCACCAGCACCTTGCGGCGGAACGTCAACACGCGCTCGCCGCGCTGGTTCGTGCCCCACGTCTCGACGTGAACGATGCCACGGTCGCCCTGCTTCGACTCCCGCTTGTCGAGGATGCGCGTCTCGGCGTACAGCGTGTCGCCGTTGAAGGTCGGACGCTCGTGCGTGATGCGCTCGATCTCGAGATTCGCGATGGCGCGTCCCGAGATATCGGCGACGGTCATGCCGATGCCGATCGAGAACACGAGCGGTCCCAGGACGACGCGCTGTCCGTGCTGCGTGTGGTGCGCGGCGTAGTGCGCGTCGCTGTGCAGCGGATGCTGGTTCATGGTGAGGAGCGCGAACCAGGTGTTGTCGGCCTCGGTGATGGTGCGCCCGGGCCAGTGCTTGATCACGTCGCCGGGGGTGAAATCCTCGTAGAACCGGCCGTAGCCCATGGCGTCTCTCCTGGCTCCGCGCTCAGGCGCGGACGAGGCGGCGGGCGAGGAGGGCGCGCTCCTCGTCGCTCGTGGTCGGAGTGAGGACCAGGCGGGCCGCGTCCCGGTAGTACCGCTCGACGGGAAACTCCGCGGAGTATCCGTAGCCGCCGTGAATCCGCATCGAGTCCAGCGTGGCCGCGAGCGCGCCCTCGGTTGCGGCGAGCTTCGCCATCGCGATGGCCGCGGCGCCGTCCGCGCCCGGCTCGTTCGTGGCGCCGTCGCGCTCCGCGAGCCCCGCGGCGTGCCGCGTGAGAAGCCGCGCGACGGTGATGGCGGTCGCCATGTCGGCGAGCTTCAGCTGCACGGCCTGATGCTCGCAGATCGGCTTGCCGAACGCCGTGCGCTCCTGCGAGTACCGCAGCGCGGAGGCGAAGGCGGCCTCCGCGACCCCGACCGCGATCGCGGCCGCGGCGAGCCGAGTCAGCGCGCGTCCGGTCCGGCTCGCGTCGTCCTCCTCCGCGGCCGATAGGAGGACGTCGGCGCCGGGCACGAGGACGTCGTCCAGTCGCACCGAGGCGACGCCGACGCCGCGCACGCCGAGCGTCTCGTGCTCTGCGCTCACCTGGACACCGGCGGCGGCGCGCGGCACGATGACGCACGCGCGGTGCGCGCCCTCGAGC